>CAIYNH010000114.1 GCA_903927495.1 uncultured beta proteobacterium | reverse complement strand
CTATCGCCATGGTGGCGTGATCATGGCCTTGTGGGGCGCACTGGCGGAGTTCATGGTTCGCAACAAACTCGACACCATGATTGGCTGCGCCAGTATTCCGATGCTGCATAACGGCAACATCAGTGGTGACGTAGCCGCCAGCATTTGGCGACAACTGCAAAGCACCCACTTGGCCGCCATTGAATACCATGTGCGACCGCGCTTGCCGTTGCCGGTGGAGGAACTCGATGCCAGCCTGGATGTGGAGCCTCCGGCGTTGATCAAAGGTTACCTACGCTTGGGTGCCAAGGTACTGGGTGCACCGGCCTGGGACCCGGATTTCAATACCGCTGACCTGCCGATGCTGATGCGCATCAATGATTTGCCACTGCGCTACCGTAAGCACTTTCTGGGAGCTTGATGCGAGTCGCTTTCCAGGCCTCGGAACCGTGGATCGGTCATTCTGTGGACGTGAAAGCCAGTGAACATGACGAGGAAGAGTCGGTAAAAAAATATCGGGCGATTTTTATTTCTGACTTGCATCTGGGTACACCAGGTTGCCAATCTGAAGCGCTGATGGACTTCCTTAAACACCACCCCAGCGACTATTTATATCTGGTAGGTGACATCGTGGATGGGTGGCAATTGCGTCGTGGCTGGTATTGGCCCCAATCGCACAATGACGTGGTGCAAAAACTCCTTCGACGGGCTCGCAAGGGCTGCCGGGTGATCTATGTGCCGGGCAATCATGATGAATTCGCTCGCCACTTTGTTGGACACCAGTTTGGTGGCATTGATGTTGTCAACGATGCTGTTCACACCACAGCTGATGGTCGACGTTTGTGGGTCACCCATGGCGATTATTTTGATGGTGTCGTTCAATGTGCAAAATGGCTGGCCTATTTGGGCGACACCTTATACGAATTCACCCTCAAACTTAATCGTCACCTGAACCACTGGCGTGCCAAATTGGGCTTGCCGTACTGGTCGCTTTCAGCCTACCTGAAGCATAAAGTCAAAAAGGCTTTGATGTACGTCACCGATTTTGAGGAAGCGGTTGCCACAGAAGCCAAGCGCCGGGGACATCAGGGCGTTGTCTGTGGCCATATTCATCGTGCCGAAATGCGCGACATTCAGGGAATTTTGTATTGCAATGATGGTGATTGGGTTGAGAGCTGTACCGCTCTGGTTGAACACTTTGACGGCCACCTGGAACTGGTCCAATGGGTACCCGTTCATGATGCTCAAATCACAGGGCAAAAAGTCGAGGCCGTTATGACCTGAGCAGTTGAATCCAAACCCACTTAGTTTAGAGTGTTGTTGTTGAGGTTATTCGCTTTAATTTTTCGACTTTCTAGGTACTTGAGCGCGATAGCTTGGACCGTGCAGTTCATCCTAGATTCCTCAGTTGGACGCGCCCGAGTGGGCCGCTGGTGGCGCGTCTGGGTAGGCGCTGCGAACTACCGTCGGCCCGAGCCAACAACAAGTTTTCGATAGCTCGAACGATCCGTCCATTGCCATCGTCCAAGGGATGCAGGGTGACAAACCAACGTTGGCCCAATCCAGCCTTGATCAGTGCTGGTTCGGATGTCGATGTGTTCACCTGGTTGATGAAGTTGCTGACCTCAGCCGGTAATTAAACCGCAATCAGCTGAGCGCAGTCAGTGCACCTATTCTGCTACGCTAGGCACAATGACTCAACCCACTTCCGCCATGTCGCCCGGCCTGATCGTGCTGCTGCTTTCGCTGCTGCTGGGCCTGCAGCCCATCACTACCGACCTGTACCTGCCCGCGCTGCCGAGCATGACGACTGGTTTCAACGCCCCGATGGCGCAGGCGCAGCTAACACTGACCGCGCTGCTGCTGGCCTTTGGTATTTCACAGCTGATCTGGGGTCCCCTGTCAGATCGCTTTGGCCGGCGCCCGATCTTGCTGCTTGGCATGGCCGCATATGTGCTGGCATCCGTCGCCAGCACGCTGGCACCTAACATGGACTGGCTGATTGTGTGGCGCACCCTGCAAGGGATAGCCATGGGTGCCGGAGTGATGTGCGCCCGGGCCATCGTGCGCGACCTGTATTCGCCCATGGAAGGAACTCGCGTGATGAGCAAAGGTTTGAGCGGCCTGGGACTGATCGCTTGCTTGAGCGCCCCGCTCGGCGGGTTGCTGACCGAGTGGCTCAGTTGGCGCTATGCCCTGCTGGCACTGGCCGTTTTTGGGGCTGTTGGACTGGCCGTGTTGGCCCTTCGATTTGAAGAAACCGTGCACCACAAGAATCCCCTGGCATTGCGCGGAAGTACCTTGCTGGCAACCTGGCATGGAATCTTGCGGCAGCCAACATTTCTAGCTTT
Source organism: uncultured beta proteobacterium (assembly GCA_903927495.1). Lineage (GTDB taxonomy): Bacteria > Pseudomonadota > Gammaproteobacteria > Burkholderiales > Burkholderiaceae_C > Rhodoferax. The sequence goes on along the minus strand of CAIYNH010000114.1, from coordinate 4,753 downwards.
TTCGTCGCTATCCACCGCATCGTACGGCGGGCTGTTTACGTTCCTGGCCAGTTCGTCGTTTGTTTTTATGAACGTCCTGGGTATAAGTCAAACCCGCTACGGACTCTTGATGGCCCTGAATTCTGCGGCCTACATTGGCGGCACGTTTTTGTGTCGCCACTGGCTGCATCGCTTTGGCGTGCGCCGCACAGTCAAGCTGGCAGGGGTGCTGTCGTTGGCGGGTGGCACACTGATGGGCGCGCTGAGTCTGGTGGGTTGGCAAAGCCTGTGGGTCATCATGCCAGCCCAATGCCTGTTCATGATCGGCCACGGCATCCACCAACCCTGCGGTCAAAGTGGTGCGGTGGGACCATTTCCCAAGGCGGCTGGTGCGGCATCGGCAGTGAATGGGTTTTTGATGATGCTGGCGGCTTTTATTATGGGCGGCTGGCTAGGTCGGCACATGGACGGTACAGTATTTCCACTCACCCTGGGTGTCTGGTTCTGGAGCGTGCTGATTGCCCTTGCAGCCTGGACGCTGGTGCAGCGCCATGGAGAGCCCAGTGGCCAATGAACCTAATTTGCCCCGTTATCTGGCGCTGACTGGCTCCACCGCATCTGGCAAAACCGCTGCGGCCCTGGCCATCGCGCAGCGCTGGCCAGTGGAGATTATCAGCGTTGATTCGGCTTTGGTCTATTCGGGAATGGACATCGGCACCGCCAAACCCACGGTGATCGAGTTGGCCGCCGTGCCGCACCATCTGATCAATATCCGCGATCCCCTGAATGCTTACAGCGCGGCCGAGTTTGCAGCGGACGCAAGGCGCTTGATCACAGACATCAGCGCACGCGGCAAGCTGCCGCTACTGGTCGGTGGCACCATGCTGTATTTCAAGGCCCTGCGCGACGGGCTTGACGACATGCCCCGTGCCGACCCAGCCATCCGCGAGGCGATTGCGCTGGAGGCGGCGCAACAAGGATGGCCTGCCCTGCACGCCGAACTGGCGCAGCTTGACCCGGTAACAGCGGCACGTTTGAATCCAGCAGATTCGCAACGCATTTCCCGTGCGCTGGAGGTGTACCGTTCTTCTGGGAAACCACTGTCATCTTTTCACGCTACTAAATCAGGAGCTGCAAACGCTAATTTGACAAGCTCTGCAAGCCAAAATCATGTAAGAATTGGAAACCCATCGTGGCTACTCTCACTGGAACCACAAAACCGCCTCTGGCTGCACCAGCGCATTGCCCAGCGTTTCGACGCGATGCTGGCCGGCGGTTTTCTGGATGAGGTGAAGGCCTTGCGCAAACGTGGCGACTTGTACCCCGATTTACCCGCCATGCGTTGCGTGGGCTACCGTCAGGCCTGGGAAGCCCTGGATGGCTTGTGGCCGATGGCAGAGTTGCGCGACAAAGGCATTTTTGCCACCCGCCAGTTGGCCAAGCGCCAGCTCACCTGGCTACGCTCCATGCCTGAGCGCCAAATTGTTGCCTGCGACGGGCCCGATGCGATGGACCAGGTGCTGACGCTGGCACAGCACTTTATAGACAGCCCTCTATGACCCTGATCATCCAAAACCTGAGCAAATTCTACGACCAGACACCGGTATTTAGCCACGTGTCGCTGCGTGTAGCGCCGGGTGAATTCGTCGCTATCCTGGGTGAATCAGGTGTGGGCAAATCGACTCTGCTTAATTGCATGGCCGGGCTGGACAGTTGGAACAGCGGCACGGTGCTGCTGGATGGGCTCGACTTGGGGAGCCTCGGCGATGAGCCATTGGCTCGCCTGCGACGCGAAAAAGCCGGCTTTGTGTTTCAGGCTTTTCACGTACTGCCGCATCTGAGCGTGGCACAAAACGTGGCGCTGCCACTGATGCTTTTGGGCCGGCACGACGACGCGCGGGTGCAGGCCATGCTGAACGCCGTCGGGCTGGACGGCCTGGGCGGGCGCTTGCCACAGCAGCTCAGCGGTGGCCAGTTGCAACGGGTAGCCATTGCCCGCGCGCTGGTCCACGCTCCCAAACTGCTGTTGGCCGACGAGCCCACCGGTAACCTTGACCCCAAAACCGCAGGGCGGGTCATGACAGCGCTGATCGAACAGTCACGCCAGCACGGCGCTGCACTGGTGTTGGTGACGCATTCACTGGCTGCATCTGAGCGGGCCGACCGGGTCCTCAAACTCACGCCCGAGGGCTTGGTGTTGCATGCAGATCCTGATTGATTTCTGCGATCCACAGGGTGGGACAGTCCTGCGCAGTGCCTTTGACGCAGCACAGCAAACACTGGTTGCACACAGCCTGGTGCAAATCAAACCCCTGCTCGACACCATTGAAGTCCTGTCACAGCAAGGCTTCTGGTGCGTGGGCTATGTGCGCTATGAGGCCGCTCCGGCCTTTGACTCGGCGCTGCAGGTTCACCTCGTCGATGGCCCATTGGCTTGGTTTGGCATCTACCCGCAAGCGCTGCCATGGCCTGACGACACGACAAGTGCCGACGAAAACACCCGCATCAAGTGGCACAGCAGACTAGAGCGTGCCGAATTTGACGCGCAAATTAGTGGCATCCACCGAGCCATCGCAGCCGGAGAGCTATACCAGGTAAACCACACCGCACCATGCCACGGCGAATTTTCTGGCGATGCCCAAGTGCTATTCCACCAACTGCACCGCGCGCAACCGAATGGTTTCGGTGCCTTCATCAACACCGATTTTGAACAAGTGCTGTCGGTCTCGCCCGAGCTGTTTTTTGACTGGCAGGATGGCCGCATCCTGACACGCCCGATGAAGGGCACCGCCCCACGCGGCGGCACAGCACAGGAAGACGCGGCCTTGGCGCAAGAATTGGTAAGTTCGCCCAAAGAGCGCGCCGAGAACGTGATGATTGTCGATTTGCTGCGCAACGACCTGTCGCGCATTGCGTTGCCACATTCTGTGAAAGTGCCAGCCTTGTTCAAAGTTCAAACTTTGCCCACCGTGCTGCAGATGGTCTCGGACGTGAGCGCCGTCACTCGACCCGGCACCCGCTTAAGTGATGTCTTCACCGCCCTTTTTCCCTGTGGCTCAGTCACAGGCGCGCCCAAAGTGCAGGCGATGCAAATGATCAAGGCTTTGGAGCCGCAGCCACGCGGCATTTACTGCGGTGCCATCGGCGTGGTAAGGCCAGGCGGTCATGCCACCTTCAGCGTGGCTATTCGCACCGTGACCCTGCGCGACAAACTGGCAACTTGTGGCATTGGCAGTGGCATCACCTGGGGTGCCACCGCTGATGCGGAGTGGCAGGAGTGGCAATACAAGCGTGGCTTTTTGGAGCGCGCAAGCCAGTCGTTCAAACTGCTCGAAACGCTGCGCCTAGAAGCTGGTGTTTATTACAATTTGGGAGCACATATCGCCCGACTATCAAGGGCTGCAAGACATTTTGACTATCCGTTTGATGAAGTTCACATCAGACATGCATTAACTCAATCAATCACCGACCAAGCCCTCTGGCGAGTGCGGCTGCAACTCGATGTCCGGGGTCAATTACAAGTCGATAAATTTGTACTAAATGACACTGTAGAGCCCGTCACACTTGCGCTTAGCGCTCTACCTTTTCAAGCATCGCAGAGCGAATTCACACGCTTCAAAACCACCCATCGCGCCCACTACGAGGCTTTTACCCCGTGCAATTCCGAACACTTCGACACCCTGCTTTACAACACTGCTGGCGAGCTCACCGAATGCACGCGCGGCAATATCGCTCTGCTGCTGGACGGTCGCTGGGTCACGCCGCCACTGCGCTGCGGCTTGCTGGACGGAATTGGGCGTGAACTATGCCTGAAAGATGGCCGCCTGACCGAAGCCGTGGTGCGTCTGGACGACTTGCCGAGCGTGCAGGCGGTGGCGTTTGTCAACAGCTTGCGTGGCTGGCTCAACGCGCGACTGTCGTAGATGCGAACCGACAAACTTCTGCAAAGTTTGCTATAGTTTCCCGGCAGCTCTAGTAACATTGAAAACTTGCCTGATGCGTTTCGGGATGCTGGAAGTTCACCAGTCAATCTCATCCTCCGTACTGACACGCCGGTCCTATGGGTTTGATCGCACTGCGCAAGCGGTAGTCTCTGGCGAGCTATCCAGCCACTAATTGCTTGCTCAGAATTTGACGGTGAAAGATTTGACGTGTCAGTTCATTCAACTCTGCAAAAAATTAGTTCTAAATAAACAACAACTCAGCACATAATTCAAATTAATTAAACATTTCTTGATTTTTAACAAGAATGGCGAGGAAATAGCACTCGCTTAAATTTGAAAGGTGCATTTATGTCAATTGCTTCTTTGCCTGTTCAGGAGAAACAAAGCGTTCCTGAAGATGCCCATTTTGGTCGATTGAAATCAGGGGTACTGAGGTTCCTGATTGCCGAAAGTACGGTACTGGTGGTGCTGCTGCTCAACACTGCGGTCTTTATGTCGGCTACCTTGAACCCTGCCGCCATGGCCAAGATGGGGACCTGGGTGAACCATGTCGATGTCGCTTGTGTGCTTTACTTCATGTTTGAGGCTTCGCTGAAACTTTGGGCACTGGGGCGCAGAACCTATTTCTCCAGCCACTGGAACAAGCTCGATTTCATCATTGTGCTGGCCAGCATGCCGGTGCTGGCGGCGACCTTCATCGACTTGCCCGAGCATATGATGGCAGGCGTGCTGACCTTGCGTTTTGCCCGCTTCTTGCGGGTACTGCGAATGGTGCGTTATGTGCACAGCTCCAAAGCCTTGGTACGGATGCGCCCGCCCATTTTCTCGAT
>CAIYNH010000113.1 GCA_903927495.1 uncultured beta proteobacterium | reverse complement strand
ATGTCTTATCGAAGTGGAAATAGAATAACATTATCTCCGGCATCTTTCTGTTCGTGCAAAGACCTTTCAAGATCGGTGATCGGATCACGATCGCCGGCTCCACCGGCAAAGTAGTGACCATCGGGTTACGCCAGGTCACGGTCAAACCCACGAGCGGTGAACTAACGATCATACCCAACAAAAATTTCACCGGCAACGCGCTGATAAACATCGATGCCAGAAGCGACTATTACACCAAAATTCCTTTACCCGTATCAGCCACCAACGACGCTGACAAACTCGAGCAAGCTGTCGACATTTTGCATGAAGTGGCCAAAGCTGCAGCCGATGTCGAAGCCACTCATTACGTGAATTTCGACAAAATCCCGGGAGATGGCTCGTACACGATTGAGTTGATTGTTCGGGTGAAGAAGTGGAAGCCCGAGGAAAAACCAAAATATGTGGATGACAACGCCAAGATGATGACCGTTCCGACCAAAATCAGGATCGACATCATCCGACGCTTTGCCGTCGCTGGCATTGAACTGAGCAACGGCACGACCTTGGGCGGGGATTTGAAGCTCGACGTGAGATTGCTTGAACGTGTCAAAGCCTCACTTTTAGTAGCCTGAGTGCCGGCCCGCCACCGCGCCTGACTGACTAAGCTACCGGGTGCAATTCGACCTAGATTCTGTAGGAAATCTTGGTAGCCGCACGGCGCTAGTCACTGCACAGACCACAATCAAGGTGGTGAATGCGCGTTGTGGCCGCAACTGTAGATCAGTCAATCAAGAATGAAAATCAGCTCAGTGGCTGCCACAGCTGCTGCCGGCTTTCTCAGGCATGGGAGAGTCCCGATCAACCCCGGCTGCAACCAGTCTGGCTTCGTAGTCGGCCCATAACTTGTCCTGTTCGGAACCCAGAAAATACAGGTAATCCCAGGAAAAAATACCGCTGTCATGCCCATCCGAGAAGGCTGGCTGCACAGCGTAATTGCCGACCGGCTCCAGACCCGCCAATTCAACCTGGCGCTTGCCAGTTTGCAGCACTTCCTGGCCCGGACCGTGGCCTGCGACTTCCGCAGACGGGGAATACACCCGCATCAACTCGAACGGAATCCGAAAAGCTGCGCCGTCGGAAAAAATGACCTCCAGCACCCTGGATTGACCGTGAACCGTGATGGACTGCGGCGTGGGAGCGCCTGATTGCAAACCTGCCATAAATAAACTGCCTTAAAACAAACCGCTCAAAAACGTGCGGTGACACTAAGATGAATTTTTTGATCTCCGGCCTGAGGAACGCTCGAGCCGTTGACCAAAGGTAACACGCTTCCCGAGAGCAGTCGGGCCCAGTCCAGCGATAAACCGTAATCGCCCGATGTGTATCGCAAGCCAAGTCCGGCGCCAAGCAGCTGATCGGCATCGGGCTTGTTGGGATTGATGGCAGAGGCGTGACTGCTCAGCCACCCCGCATCGACAAAGCCCAGCGCTTGCAAGCCAGGGCGAAGTGGTGGGCTGGTGATCTCCAGCGAGGCAAACAGGCCGCTGTCCCCGGAAATCGGACGCTCCGAGGTGCCCCGCACCGATGTCGCACCACCCAAACCGAATTGCTCACCAGAAATCAGGGCATCCACGCTGTACTGAAATAGCCCGCGCACGCTCCACAACCAGCCCCCCGCAAAGGACGACAAATAGTTGGCACCTCCACGCAAGACCTTCCAGTCGACGTTGCTGATGCGCGCATCTTCGGTTTTGTAGGACAACAAATCATTGCCACTGCCCCCCGGTATATTCAGCGCCAGTTCAGTGTTGTAGCCCCACACCGCCGCATCAGACTCAATGCGGGCGGTAAACCCCAAGGTCAGTGGACGACTGCTGCGCTCAGCCTGACCGGGCACCGGCACACCATTGATCAGAGAGACGTTAAAACGTTTCTCATCCAGCGCCACACTGACATAGGTGCGCCGCCCCCCTTCAGGGGCCAGGTAATGGCTGTAATTGATGCCGTAGGTCTGACCAGCACCGGAGCTGCTGAAAGCGCCAAAGTTGCCCACCACATCCGAATTGGTGTAGCTCAAGCCCAGCACGCCACCTTGGCTGTAAAACGGCACGCGGTAATTCAGCCCGAGTTGCTTGACATCGCGCAGGCGCTCTACCGATGTGGTGTACGCGCCTGAGAACTGGTGATCCAGGCCCAGCACGTTGGCGTGCCCTCCCACCAGCGCCAACCGGTCCTGGCCGGTGGCCTCAGAGCCCGTATTGGACAAACTTGTTGAAAAATTCCAGGACTTGGACTCCTTGACATCAATCACAGCATCGATCTTGTCGGCCTCTTCAGACTCCTTCAGTGACACCTTGATTTGTTTGCCCGGGTTTTCATTGGCAATGGCCGACTGGATCGCCATTGCCGTGAAATTCGGGGCCTCGCCTTCACGCAGTTCAGGCACGCTGGCGCGGATATTGGCTTGGCTGAACGCGGCCTGTCCGACAACCGTGACTTTGCCAATGACGAACTTGACAATATTGAGTGTGACGTTCTTGCCAACTTCTTGCGGTGGCAGCGAGACCCGGTGCAAGGCAAAACCTTTGGCCTTGAGTGCTGCCTCCAGCGCCGCTGTGGCTTTTTGCAAGGTATCGATGGTGGCACCGGGTCCGATGAACGGGGCCAGCACCTGACTGCTCTCCTGTGCTGACAGCTGGACATCACCGGTCAATTCAAAGCCATTGATCGAAAAGCTGGTGCTGACCCCGGTGGCACCGGGCTCGGGCTGCTGGGCCACACCTGCAGCGGGCCCAAGCAACGACACCACCACGATGCAGGCGTTGGCCGCACCCCTGAATCCGGCCAATCGCCACAGGGGTGTATCTATTGAAAAAGTCATGGATCTGAAACCTCTATTTGCATTGGTTACTGGACGCTTTAGTGACCTCGCCAACCACACTCGTCAACATTGGATTGGGGCTGTTGGGCATTGGTACTTTGTCAAACTGAATGAACAAGGGCATGTTGACCGGGCGACCGGTGCGCCCATCGCTGCCGGCAAAGCCGGTCTCGCCCCGGCCCAGGTGCAGGGTTTCTTTGTCGGATGTGACTTCGATGTGACCGTCGCGCACAAACACAAACAGACCCTCATCGTTGGCGGAGACCCCCCCGCTGGTGAAGAGTTGCTTCACGTTGACCGGAATGGTGTCCGGGCGGGGCAGCTTTTCCAGGGTCGGTGCCGGTAGCGGGCGGGTGCTGGTGCGACTGACAAACAGGCCCTGCCCGGCTTGCAGTGTCTGCAGCGCAGTCTGCCCGACCTGGGTCACCTCAATCGTGCCCAGCCAAGTGTAGAAATTGCAACTGTCGGTGGCACCACAATCGAGGTCGAGCCCGGTGCCACGGATGCCGACGGTGGCCGTCGGGGTGCTGAAGCTGACGTTGCGGTGGTTCGATTTGCCAATCAAGCCGGTCAAAGCGCGCAGCGAGCCACGCAGCAGCGACACCAAAAAGCTCCCTTCGGTTGGGTTCTTTTCGTCAAAGACAAAGCTATCAACCCGGAACTGGGTGTTGGCCCCCAGTGTCATGCGGCTGTCATCACGAAACACCAGCACGCCTTTGGCTGTTGCGCCAAGGTCAATGGTTTCGCCCGGATAGACAGCGCCACCGTCAGCCAGGTGGCGCTTGGTTTTGGAAATATCGGTGGCCGTGATGTCGCCCTGGGAGGCGATCAGCTTGGCGCTGGCGATGACGCTGTTGGGGCGCGCGGCTTCAGTGACTTTGGCAGACTCGGCCCGGCATTCGGGGCCACACAAGCGGGCATCAAAGTCGGTCCCACGGATGCCAATGGTGGCCGTCAGGGTCTGCACTCGGGCGGCGTTGGGCGAGCTCTTGGAGATCAAGCCCGTAATGGCCCGAAAGCCACCGCGCAGCAGTTGCATCACCATGCTGTTGTCGCTTGACTCCTCTTTGTATTGGTACAACTGCACCAGCATCTCGGAGTTGGGGCGCAGCGTCATGCGGGTGCCATCCCTGAGTTTGATGATGGCCGTTGCCCCGTCAGCAGTGGTTAGCCGGTCCCCTTGCTCAAGCGGCAAGCCTTTGCCCAAGGTGCGCGGCAACTGGCCCGGTGTCTGGGCAAAGCCAACCCCCCTGGAGAACTCAACTTCACCGGCGGGCTCGGCAAGCACGGCCAGGGAGGCACCCATGAGCAGCCAGCCAATCACCAGTCTGAGTCGTGCCAAGGCACCAGTGGTGCTGCTCAAGGTGTGCATGTTTTACCCTCCACGACCACGTTTTCTTTGTTCTTTTTTCGCTCCTTGAGCGGGTCTGGCTCGGCCGGCTTGGCCTCAGTTGCGGACGCGTTGCTGGTGCTGGCGCTGGCGACCTGAACACTGCTGCTGAAGTCCTGGGCCAGTACGGTATCGGCAAATGTGTCGGTAAAGGCAACCACAGAATTGGTCAGCACCGCTGTCTGACTGGCCAGATCACTGCTTGCAGTTTGCGCAGCGAGGGTCGCCGGTGGGGGTGGCTGGAGCTGACCGGCGGCGCTATAGCTCACCGGGCTTCCATCGGTGGAGGCACCGGCTCCAAATGTCATGAGGCCACCGGCACTGGCTGCAACACCGCTGGCCGCAGTGATTGGCGCGTTTTGCACGTAGTTGCTCGCTGCAGTCAAGGCCACCGAACCTGCGCTGGAGGTGATGGGGCCGTTCAGGGTCATGTTGCCATCTATGGCGTTGGCAGCGGTCAGGGTGATGTTGCCGGTGGCCGTGATGCCAGGCGTGCCGATCGTGATCGGGCTGTGTGCACTCAGGGTGACGGAGCCGTTGCTGGCAACAATGGCCCCGCTGGTGCGAATGCCTCCGATGTTGTTGAGTGCTAAGTTGCCGTTGACAACTTTGATGTCCCTGCCCTCCAAAACGCCAACATTGTTGAACTCGATGTTTCCTGCGCCAGTGGTGCTGGCCTGGAAAGCACCGATCTGGTTGCCCGCGTGAGTTAACACCACACTGGCCAAGGATTGGGTTGCCAGCAGGCCCGAAGTCACCAACGCTCCTACTTGGACGATGTTGCCTGTCGGTGCGGCAAGACTGATGCTGGAGCCGCTGACTGTGCCAACGTTCAAATTACCTGTTTTCTGCGTAATTGCAACGGGGCCGGTCATCGCAATCGTGCCCCCGCTCTGGGCGAAGCTGCCATTGACTGTGATCGACCCCGCGCCTGCGAGCGCGCCACCCGTTTGGCTGTATTGGGGCGTGCTCAGGCTGCTGGCAACTGTCAAATTGCCTCCTGAGAGTGTGAAACTTCCGGCGCTGGTGAGTGACTGCACCAGCGTAGTGCCCGCAGCAGCGTCGTACACCACCGAGGCAGCTACTGGCAAGCTCACAGCCAGCACGTTGGAGCCGTCGGGCAAGGCATCCCAGTTCGCAGCGTTACTCCAATTGCCGACCGTACCCGACCAGGTTGCGAGTGGCCGAACATTGATGGTGCTACTGGTGTTGTTGGCATAGCTGAGCTTGTAGTCGGCAGTGTGGGTGCCGTCGCCTACCGTGACCGCGCTGGTCGTGACGGTTTTGTTGCCGATACCCACATTTTTGTCAGTAAAGGCGAAGGTGCCTCCTCTGAGCGTGTCGCCCCCGAACAGTGTGCCGCCTGCGAGCACTGCGGTGCCTGTGGCTGTTAAAGAGCCATCGTAGGTTTTGCTCACGGGGTTAGCTGTGAGCGTCAGGGGGGCGGCCGTGATGGTTGCGCTGATGTCTTTGGTGCTGGCATCGAGTGCGTAGTCAGCAGGAGCTGATGCGTTGCTGCCGGTGATGCTGCCAATGCTCAGGCCAGAGACGGTGACTTTGTTGGCTCCAACCACATGGGCGTTGTTGTAGGCGCTGCCCGTGTTATTCAGGCTCGCTGCAGTGTCGCCTGCGACCAGTCCGACAACGCTGTAGCTTGGGATAAATCCTGTCGGTGCTGCGGTGCTGGCATCGTAGCTCTTGGTGACCAAGCTGTTGCTCAGCGTGGGTGTCAGGGTAGCTGCTGTGATTGTGCCTGCTACGCTGTTGATAGTGGGCTGTGCTTGCAGCACATAGTCTGTAGCCACTGCGGCCACAAGGTTTGCCGTGCTGCTGCCGTCTTTGCTGCCGCTACCGACGCTGCTCAAGGTGCCAAGGGCCACGTTGCCGCTGGCACTGATGGTCTTGTTGGCGGTGGCAACGTGCGCGTCGCTGAAGTTCAGGGTGACTGCGCTGGTGTCAAGGCTGATGGTGTCAGTGCCAATGGCTCCGCTGGTGCTGCCACCAAGGGTGGAACCGGTTGCAAGCAGCATCCCGTCGTAGGTTTTAGCCGCTGGTGTGATCGTGGCACTTGCGCTTAGAACCTTTGCGTTGATCGTGCCTGCTACGCTGTTGATAGTGGGCTGTGCTTGCAGCACATAGTCTGTAGCCATTGCGGCCACAAGGTTTGCCGTGCTGCTGCCGTCTTTGCTGCCGCTACCGATGCTGCTCAAACTGCCTAAAGCCACGCTGCCGCTGGCACTGATGGTTTTGCCTGTGGTTGCAACGTGGGCATCGCTGAAGTTCAGGGTGACTGCGCTGGCGTCAAGAGCTACTGTGTCGGAACCAACTGTTCCACTGGTGCTGCCACCAAGGGTGGAACCGGTTGCAAGCAGCATCCCGTCGTAGGTTTTAGCCGCTGGGGTGATCGTGGCACTTGCGCTTAGGGCTTTGGCGGTGATCGTGCCTGCTACGCTGTTGATAGCGGGCTGTGCTTGCAGCACATAGTCTGTAGCCATTGCGGCCACAAGGTTTGCCGTGCTGCTGCCGTCTTTGCTGCCGCTACCGACGCTGCTCAAGGTGCCCAGGGCGACGTTGCCGCTGGCACT
>CAIYNH010000112.1 GCA_903927495.1 uncultured beta proteobacterium | reverse complement strand
ATCTTTCTACAATCGGCGTTTTTGTTAACTGGCAAGAGGCCGCAAATGTTCTTTGCCAAAAATTATTGACTTATCTGACTCCCTGATTGGCGCGATGAATTTAGCTGGTGGATGCTCATCTCTCCTTACGGTTTCCGCGCGAAGGCGGAAGTCCCTTGGCAAATTGAACCTGATCACATGACAAGCAAAAGCATTACATGAATACCACTGAAGAACCCCGCAACGCGACGGCGCAAAAAGTTCGAGTCACTGAAAACTACGACCCAACAGTCAAGCAAAAGTCTGCTGCCAAACTGTCGCGAATCCCGATTAAAGTGGTCCCGGGTGAAATATTGCGTAAACCCGATTGGATCCGCGTCAAAGCTGGCTCTCCGACCTCGCGCTTTTATGAGATCAAAGACACATTGCGTGCCAATAAACTGGTCACGGTGTGCGAAGAGGCCAGTTGCCCCAACATTGGCGAATGCTTTGGCAAAGGGACGGCCACTTTTATGATCATGGGCGACAAATGCACCCGGCGTTGCCCTTTTTGTGATGTGGGCCATGGGCGACCTGACCCACTGGATACCAACGAGCCTGCGAATTTGGCAAAAACCATTGCTCAACTCAAGCTGAAGTACGTGGTAATTACCAGCGTAGACCGCGATGATTTGCGTGACGGCGGTGCCGGACACTTTGTGGCATGCATCCAGAGAACCCGTGAGCTTTCACCGCAGACGCAAATCGAGGTGCTGGTGCCAGACTTTCGGGGTCGCGACGACCGCGCACTTGAGATTCTGAAAGCAGCCCCGCCAGACGTGATGAACCATAACCTAGAAACCGTGCCGCGCCTATACAAAGAGGCTCGACCCGGATCCGACTACCAGTTCAGTTTGAACTTGCTGAAAAAATTCAAAACGTTATTTCCCGCAGTACCCACTAAAAGTGGACTGATGGTCGGTCTGGGCGAGACCGATGGGGAGATTCTGGACGTGATGCGTGACATGCGCGCGCACGGCATCAACATGCTGACCCTTGGCCAGTATTTGGCACCCAGCGCCAGCCACCTGAATGTGAAAAGGTATGTCCATCCAGACACCTTCAAGATGTTTGAAGGCGCTGCCTATGAGATGGGCTTCAGCCATGCTGCTGTCGGTGCCATGGTTCGTTCCAGCTACCATGCAGACATCCAAGCCGGCCATGCGATGGCACGCTCCCTGTGAAGAGCCGGAGCGCTCCCAGCGAAAGCCAGCCAATCAACTTAGCTCACGCTGCCCGACTCGAAAAGTTGTCAAAAGTAGGAGACCATTACCAATGCTCAAACTAGCCACACCCCAGGCAGCCGATGAGCCCGTGCAGCCGGATCAAGTGTTTGATCTGGCAGCGGAGCTTTTTGGCGTGCTGTCGACACCGATACGATTGCGAATTATCAAAAGCGTGTGCGATTCTGAAAAAAACGTGAGCGAATTGCTCAGCGAAATCAAAACCACGCAGCCCAACATGTCGCAGCATCTGAATACCTTGTACAAGGCGGGTGTATTGGGAAAGCGGCGTGTAGGTGTGCAAATCTACTACCGCGTGATTGACGCACGCGTCACCAGTCTGTGCCACACGGTGTGCTTGCAAGTCAGCGAAGACCGAACAAAACGAATTGCAGCATAGAGTAGCAACCCTATATTTCATATAAGTTAGTTCGAATATTAGGTTTTACTGATTTATATCAATACGGGTTTATACCTATAGCCGAACAATTCCCTCTCCACTTTCGAGCGGCTGACAGCAGAAAAATTTGATTTGCAGAATGCCGCTCCTTTACAGAGGGAATGGTGATGTGCAGTCAATTTTTCAAGGCGGTCGTTCTAGCCGCCATCTTTGCGCTTTCGACAGTGCAGGCAGCACCTGCGGCTGGACCTGCCAAGTTGGGGAAATCAACAGCAGACCACAGCAAGTTCAAAGAACTGAACCGGACCTTCTATT
>CAIYNH010000111.1 GCA_903927495.1 uncultured beta proteobacterium | reverse complement strand
CGGTATTTCGTAAGTGCTGATGCCAAGCGATGGGGCAGGATTTCCTCCGGATACATCGCCACCATGTTGCGCGTCTTTTTGCGTCATGCTGAATCTATCGGGGCTTGCCCCGAGCGATTGGCCGATACGATCGGCAAACCTCGAGTCTACAAACTTGAATCTTTACCCTGCGCCATGAGTTGGACAGACGTTCAGCGCGTGCTTGCAAGCACCGAATCAGACAACAGCAAGGATATTCGGGACCGGGCTGCTTTAATGTTGATGGCCGTTTATGGTCTGCGTAGTGGTGAGGTCGCAGGTTTACGCCTGGATCAGATTGATTGGGCAGGCGCGCGAATCAATGTAGGGCGTCTCAAGAATAGGAAAACGCAAGCCTATCCGTTGACAGCACCAATGGCCGAGGCTCTTGCCCGTTACATCGATACTGTCAGACCCCAGACAACTTGCCCGGAGGTATTTGTTCGCTTGATGGCCCCACATCGCCCGATTTCAACTGCGGGTTTAAGTACGACTGTTCATCGCCGAATCATGGCGTTAAACATCGTGGTTGCCCGCTCCGGATGTCATGCTCTTCGGCATTCCTGTGCCGCCAAGCTGCTGGCCGATGGTCTCACTCTCAAAGAAATTGGCGATCATCTTGGCCATCGCTCCAGTTCGGCAACGATGGTCTATACCAAGATTGACTTGGCAGCGCTCCACGAGGTTGCAGAATTTGACCTGGGAGAGCTGGCATGAAACTGAATAAAGCCATCGATACGTACCTCGCATCGCGTCGATCACTAGGGATTCGGTTGGTCAGCGGAGGCAAAATTCTTCACCAGTTCTCCCGTGAAATGGGTGATGTCGACTTAGGCCAAATCACCAGTCGGACGGTCGCTGACTTTCTTCAAGGTCGTGGCCAACTGAGCGCAGCGTGGACAACAAAATTTCGTGTTTTGGGTGGACTTTATCGATTTGCGATTGCACGAGGCTATGTCGATCAGTCACCGTTACCAGCGGACACGCCAGAACTTCCGCCACCATTGACTCCATACGTGTATTCAACAGCCGAAATACAAAGACTTCTTGATGCCACGAAAACAATCAGACACAGTGCCATTCCAAATCAAGACGCAACTTTTAGAACTCTGCTGTTGCTTTTGTACAGTGGTGGGTTGCGCGTCAGCGAGGCTTTGAACCTGAAAATCTCAGATGTCAATCTTGCCGAAAAGGTTCTGACGATTCGCGACACCAAGTTTTACAAGACACGGTTGATTCCAATCGGACCAAGAATGGCCAAGGAGTTGGCAGTCCATCTGACAAAACGTGAATTACTGGTTCTTCCAAAAGGCGAAGATTCTGCCGTGTTTGCGATACGAACAGGTGAACCGATTGGGTACCGTCAGGTCAACGATTGGTTTCAACGCGTCAGAAAAGTTGCCAATATTGGTTGTCCAGCAGGAGAGACTCGACCGCCACGATTGCATGATCTGCGCCATACCGCCGCAGTTCATCGAGTCATTGCATGGTACCGAGCTGGAAAAAACGTACAGCGTTTATTGCCCCACTTGGCCACTTACCTTGGCCACGTCGACATCAAGTCAACGCAGCGTTACTTGCACATGACACCGGAGTTGATGGAGGAAGCAAGTCTCAAGTTTGGAGCGTATGCAAAGTTGGGAGAACACCATGAGTGACCCAAAAATTCTCGGCCCATGGGTTCGGCGATTCCTTTTGGAGCATATCGTTGCCGAGCGAAACCTGTCAATCAACACGCAGAAGAGTTATCGTGACACCTTGACTTTGCTGCTGCCGTTTGCCTGCGTTCAGTCCAGTCAGCAAATTGATCGAATGGCAGTGAATGATCTTTCGCTCAAGGTGGTGCGCCAGTTTCTGGAAAATATTGAGCATGAACGAAGTTGCAGCATAGCGACCAGAAATCAACGTTTGGCAGCAATCCATTCGTTGGCCCGTTTTATTGGGAAGCGCTCGCCTGAACACATTTCATGGTGCGCAGAGGTGCGGTCAATTCCTTTCAAAAAAACCACTAAACCAATGGTCGGGTATCTGGAAAAGCCAGAACTCGACGCCTTGCTTGAACAGCCAGATCGGAAGACCATACAAGGCGTTCGCGACCATGCCCTGTTGCTGTTTCTCTATAACAGTGGTGCCCGTGCCGACGAAGCGGCCAAGTTGACGGTCGGCAGTTTGCAAATGGGTACATCGCCAGCGGTACGCATACTTGGCAAAGGTAACAAGCTGCGGATTTGTCCACTTTGGCCAAAGACCATCTCAGCCTTGCAACCGCTAACACAGGGGCGCAGCCTGTCCGACGCAGTTTTTATCGGCCGTGGTGGCCAGGCGCTCACCAGGTTTGGCATTCATAGAGTCGTCACGACCTATGCATCGCTTGCCGGAGAAAGCTGGGTATCACTGAATAGGAAAAATGTAAGTCCCCATACCATTCGCCACACCACGGCTGTTCATCTTCTGCGCTCTGGCGTGGATATCAACACCATTCGTGCATGGCTTGGGCATGTGTCAATGGATACGACTCAAATTTATGCAGAAGTTGATCTTGAAATGAAAGTCAAGGCGCTCGCCAGCGTCAATATTGAGTCGTTGTCAAAACCTGCAAAGCCGAATCCACCCACCCCCTCATTGATGCTATTTTTGAACAACTTGTAGAGGGTGGCTGAAGTTATGTGCGGTTGTACCAGAGCCGCCCAAGTGGTGTCTCATGATTTGCGTGGTTCAGCGCACATAAATATGGCCGCAACATAACGGGCGTTATGTTTTGCGTCACATAATGCACGCTACGTGGCACGTCTCGGATAAGCAAATTGATTGAACAAGAAGCCAAATTGACTTGGCTTCTCCATCAAACAGCGCGTTACTACGGGTGTCAGCAAAACAAACCCGCAACAAACACATGAACAACCTCAGCGCAAAAGAAGTCAAAAGCCTGATGCGCCAGCATCGCAAAACTATTCCGGGACTTGCCCAACAGTGGAATCTGACCCTCAAGCGCGTGCGCCACGTTCGTACCAACGGGGTGTCTGGCGAAGCCTTTGTGCGCGACTGGCTTGAAATCCTCAGCGCCCCACAGCCCATCCAATCAGTCCAAAGGACTCAATGATGAACACAAGTCTGAATCAACCAGCCCAGCAAGGTGACACCGTCGCCTACTACCAAGCAGGTGGCGTTCGCCGAATCGGTGTTGTCCAGGAATTACGCGACGGCAAAGTGCTTGTTCAACTGGTTGCAGGCGAGACAGTTTTGGTGGACGACATCGAACTGTATTTGATTGAAGAATCAAGAAAATGATGCACCTTTGACTTGGCTTTCGCTGCAAACAGCGCGTTACTACGGGTGTCGCAACAACCACACTGAGAGGACAAGCATCATGAGCCAAGTCACCGTCAAACGCATCTCCACCACCGAAGAACTTGTCACCCAACGCACCGTTGGCTACCAAATCTTTGTCAACGACGAGTATTTACTGACCTGCACCGATGTTTGCGATGCGATGGACTTTAAGGAAAAACTTGAAAAGCAGCCGCACGATTGGGTCCAAAT
>CAIYNH010000110.1 GCA_903927495.1 uncultured beta proteobacterium | reverse complement strand
CACTGGCAGCGTTTGAGCGATGCAAGTCACAAGTCAAGGCCGCCGGGCTGGCAGGCAGTGGCAAAGTTCGTGTCAACAAAGCTGGGTGTCTTGATCGCTGCGCGGCTGGCCCGGTGGCCGTGGTCTACCCCGAGGCGGTGTGGTACAGCTATGTCGAGCAGTCGGACATTGATGAAATCGTTGAGTCGCATTTAAAAAACGGCCAGATCGTGCAACGCTTGTTAACCCCTGAGCATTTGGGGCGGTAGCCCATAGCTTGTCATGTTTTTTGACTCCAGCGTTTGTCCATCAAGCGTAAGTCACTAGTATATTTATAGCAATATGTTGTGCAAAATCCGTGCAACTCCTACCCCATGAAAAAACTACTCATATCTTTGATTTCGATGATTGGCCTTTGCGCGGCCGCGCAAGCACCGCAGGCACCTGAGATCGCCGCACGTTCTTTTTTACTGCTAGACGTTACCGCCGATCAAATACTGGCCCAAAAAGACATTGATGTGCCCGTTGAGCCCGCTTCGCTGACCAAGCTGATGACTGCCTATTTGGTGTTTGATGCCCTGCGCAGCAAAAAACTCGACCTCAAGCAAACCTTGCCGGTTAGCGAGCGGGCCTGGAAGATGCCGGGTTCGCGCATGTTTATTGACCCCAAGATGCAGGTCCCGGTGGAGGATCTGATCAAGGGCATGATTGTCCAAAGTGGTAACGATGCCACGATGGCACTGGCAGAGGGTGTCGGAGGAACGCAAGAGAGGTTTGTGCAACTCATGAACGAGCAGGCGAAGGCGCTTGGGATGAAGTCTACCGGTTATAAAAATCCAGAGGGATTGACCGAAGCAGGGCACACCACGACCGCTCGCGATTTAAGTATTCTGGCTACCCGTTTGATGCGGGAATTTCCGGACTATGTTACCTATTATGCGATCAAGAAGTACCGCTATGAAGGCACGCCGGTCGCCAATGACAGCAATCGCAACTTGTTATTGTTTCGCGATCCCACGGTCGATGGTCTAAAAACTGGTCATACCGATGCCGCCGGTTATTGCCTGATCGCAACAGCCAAGCGCGAAGTGCCGGGTTTGGGTAAATCCGGCGCAGCTACCGGTACACCTGAAGCGCTGGGAAGTCGGCGCCTGTTGTCTATTGTGCTAGGTGCCGCCAGTGAAAATGCCCGGGCCAGTGAATCACAAAAATTGTTGAACTGGGGCTACACAGCGTTTGAAGCTGTCAAATTATTCGATGCCAATCAGGCTGTGGTAACTCCTGCTGTCTGGAAAGGTAAAGAGGCCAACGTTGCGCTGGGTCGCGAACGCGCCATAGTGGTCGCTGTAGCGGCGGGAACCGGAGCCAAATTGACTACCCAGGTGGTTCGAGCAGATCCGCTGGTAGCGCCTGTCGTCAAAGGACAACAACTTGGTTCGCTCAAAATCAGCAGTGCAGGACATCCGGTGCTCGAGCTGCCGCTGCTGGCTTTGCAAGGGGTTGAGCAAACCGGTATCCTTGGTCGCGCTTGGGATTCGTTGCGGTTATGGATCAAATAATTCGTGAATCTCACTGTGACCTGATATAGTCATGGGCTTTTCGGAGTAATCCGAAGGGTTTCACGTTTTCAAAGTTTTGTGTTTTTCAAACGTTTAGGGACGTTTAGTCATTAGGAGGCTCAAGTGCCAACCATTAACCAGTTAATTCGTCAGGGGCGTGCGGTCGAAACGATCAAGTCCAAAAGCCCTGCGATGGAAAATTCTCCACAACGCCGCGGTGTTTGCACCCGCGTTTACACCACAACCCCGAAAAAGCCTAACTCAGCTTTGCGTAAAGTCGCCAAAGTGCGCTTGACCAACGGATTTGAGGTGATTTCATACATCGGTGGTGAAGGCCACAACTTGCAGGAACACAGCGTGGTGCTGGTTCGTGGCGGTCGTGTCAAGGACTTGCCCGGTGTTCGTTACCACATCGTGCGCGGTTCGCTCGACTTGCAAGGCGTGAAAGACCGCAAGCAGTCGCGTTCCAAATATGGTGCAAAACGTCCAAAGGCTAAATAAGCCACCGGTTCGTTTTAATAAATGGTGTTTGTTTGTTGCGTGGCGCACCAAATGAACGAAGTGACCCAATGTTCGGGTCGAGTAAGTGAGAGTCTTATTTTTTAACTCTCGCGGTGTTGTAAAAAATGCCAACTGAAGCAAAAGAGGTGAAAAAATGCCACGTCGTCGCGAAGTCCCTAAACGTGAAATTCTGCCGGATCCAAAATACGGCAATGTTGACTTGTCCAAATTCATGAACGTGATCATGGAAGGTGGGAAAAAAGCAGTTGCAGAGCGCATCATTTATGGTGCACTTGAGCAAATTGAAAAGAAAAACCCCGGCAAAGATCCATTAGAAGCATTTACCGTGGCCATCAACAATGTGAAGCCATTGGTCGAGGTGAAATCCCGTCGGGTGGGTGGTGCCAACTATCAGGTGCCCGTTGAGGTGCGCCCGGTTCGTCGTTTAGCTTTAAGCATGCGCTGGATTAAAGAGGCCGCACGTAAGCGTGGTGAAAAATCTATGGCACTGCGTTTGGCCAATGAATTGCTGGAAGCCACCGAAGGCCGCGGTGGTGCCATGAAAAAACGTGATGAAGTACACCGCATGGCTGAAGCCAACAAGGCTTTCTCGCATTTCCGCTTCTAAAGCGTTCTGTACGGCTTTCAGATGGTCTGAAAGCCGTACCCCAGGCCGCTCCTGCGGCCAGATATCTTTCAAGATACAGATCACCTAAGGATCCATCATGGCTCGCCATACTCCCATTGAGCGCTACCGCAATATCGGCATTTCTGCTCACATTGATGCCGGTAAAACCCCCACTACCGAGCGCGTACTCTTTTACACTGGTGTGAATCACAAAATTGGTG
>CAIYNH010000109.1 GCA_903927495.1 uncultured beta proteobacterium | reverse complement strand
GTGTTTAGGTTTCCCTGAATTCACCCGATTTTTCAATCTCCATTTCTGGAGAAAGTCACAATTACTTTATGAGTCCTCTGCTCTAACCAACTGAGCTACAGGCCTAAAACTTCATTTTACTGGCTTCTTGCCGTTACTGCAGGCAAACAATACGCCAACTTCTGTTTCCATACAAAATCAAAAATTGTTGAATATAAACAATAACTCGATACACAAATATTCATGAAGTTCGATGTTGCGACAGTCGCATTATTTGACCAAGAGCCTAGGCAACGAACTACTTGCTGAATATTTGGTGTCTGCTTCTTAGCTTGCATCCAGGTGCATTGTAAAGGGCTACTTGTGATGGCTTAAGGCATGGCTTACCAATTTTGAGGTGATGTCCACAATTTGAATCATTCGGTCATAGGCCATACGGGTTGGCCCGACCACCCCCAGGGTGCCCACGATTTGACCATCGACCTCATACGGCGCGCTGACGATGGACAAGTCTTCAAAGGGAACCACCTGACTTTCACCGCCGATAAAAATGCGTACACCTTCGGCCTGGCCGGTGACATCGAGCAAGCGCATTAATTGTGCTTTTTGTTCAAATAGCTCAAAAGCGCGACGCAGGTGACTCATATCGTTGGAAAAATCGCTCACGGACAGCAAATTTCTTTCGCCGGAGATGATCACTTCGTCCTGTTTTTCAGACACTGCCTCGGAATTGGCGGTTACCGCGGCGTTCATCAAACTTGCAATTTCGACTCGCAGCGAATCGACTTCGTTCTTCAGACGCTCGCGGACCTGCTCGATGGCCATGCCAACATAATTGCTGTTCAGATAGTTGGCAGCTTCTACCAACTGGGTCTGGGTGTAATCAACTTCCGTATAGATGACACGGTTTTGTACGTCACCATCCGGGGACACAATGATCACAAGCAGGCGTCGCTCAGACAAGCGCAAAAACTCGATGTGTCTGAATACCGATGTGCGGCGCGGCGCTATGACCACGCCGACAAATTGCGACAAACTCGACAGGAGATTTGCCGCATTGGACATTACTTTTTGTGGTTGATCTGGTGCCAGGCTGTGGTCACCCAGATGACCGCGCTGCACGGTCAGCATGGTGTCGACAAATAGTCGGTAACCGCGCGCTGTCGGTATTCGTCCGGCAGAGGTGTGCGGGCTGGCAATCAGGCCCAACTCTTCCAGGTCAGACATCACGTTGCGAATGGTGGCTGGCGACAGCTCCAGGCCGGATGCGCGTGACAGTGTGCGCGAACCTATGGGTTGACCATCGGCAATGTAGCGCTCTACCAGCGCTTTTAATAATAACTTGGCACGTTCATCGAGCATGATTTCATTTTACTGTGATGTAATTTGCAAATGAAGCTGAAATTTAAGCATGTTGCCTTGATTGGCAAGTACCAAAGTGTCGCATCCAGTGCATCAAATGCATCGGGTGCAAACCCTCGCACGGCGCTGGAAGCTGTCGCGCATTTTCTTGAGGACCAGGGCTGCGACGTTTCGGTGGAGTTCGACACGGCTCGCAACATGGGTATTGCCGACTACCCATTGGTCAGCGTGGCCCAAATCGGCAAGCAGTGTGATCTGGGTTTGGTTGTGGGTGGTGATGGCACCATGCTTGGCATTGGGCGACAAATGGCACCCTATGGCGTGCCGCTGATTGGCATTAACCAGGGGAGGCTGGGGTTTATCACTGACGTGCCGTACCATGGCTTCGCCAGCAGTCTGGGGCAGATGTTGCGCGGTGCCTATGTCGAAGACCACCGAAGTTTGATGAATGCCAGGGTTATCCGCGATGGTCACTGTGTGTACAAGGCGATGGCAATGAACGATGTGGTCGTGAACCGGGGTGCCAGCGCCGGTATGGTTGAACTTCGGGTTGAAGTGGATGGGCATTTTGTCGCTAATCAGCGTGCTGATGGCTTGATCATTGCCACGCCGACAGGTTCCACTGCTTATTCCCTGTCATCTGGCGGTCCTTTGCTGCACCCATCTATTCCGGGTTGGGTGATGGTTCCAATCGCTCCACACACATTGTCAAATCGACCGATAGTGCTTGCCAATACTTCACGGATAGCTATTGAAATAGTAGCAGGTAGAGATGCCAGTGCGAGTTTTGACATGCAGTCGCTGGCCTCGTTGATGCACGGAGACCGGATTGAAGTGACGAGGTCTGAGCACCATGTGCGCTTCTTGCATCCTAAGGGTTGGTCCTACTTTGACACACTGCGTGAAAAACTACATTGGAACGAAGGAGTAGCTTCAACGTGAGCTTGAAACGTATTGTTCTGCGTGACTTTGTCATCGTCAGTGAACTTGATCTGGAATGGTC
The DNA here is from genome assembly GCA_903927495.1 of uncultured beta proteobacterium. Taxonomy (GTDB): domain Bacteria; phylum Pseudomonadota; class Gammaproteobacteria; order Burkholderiales; family Burkholderiaceae_C; genus Rhodoferax. Next base: position 2,190 of record CAIYNH010000109.1, on the reverse strand, counting down.
CAAGGGCTTCACAGTGCTGACAGGTGAGACCGGCGCTGGCAAATCGATTCTGATTGATGCGTTGCAACTCGTTACGGGAGGACGGGCCGACGTGAATGTTATCCGCGAAGGTGCCAGTCGAACCGATGTCAGTGCTGAGTTTGAAGTGACATCGGCGGTCACACAATGGTTGGAGGGGGCTGGTTTTGAGATAGAAAACAGCTTGTTACTGCGTCGAACCATTGACAGCCAGGGAAAAAGCCGGGCCTGGATCAATGGCAGTCCGGCGACGGCAAAGCAATTGCATGACTTGGGCGAGCAGTTACTGGACATTCATGGTCAACACGCCTGGCAAAGTTTGACCCGCCCGGATGCCGTTCGCAGTCTGCTCGATGCCTATGCCCAAGTCACAACCACGGCCATTTCGGCCAAGTGGCAGCAATGGCGAACAGCACAGGCGGAACTTGAAGCGGCTCGTGGCTCGCAGGACACCTTGCTGCGGGAGCGTGAGCGTCTGACGTGGCAAATCGGAGAGCTCGAAAAGTTGTCTCCCGCAATCGACGAATGGCCTGAACTCAACACTGAGCACACTCGGCTGGCCAATGCCCAAGCATTGCTGGATGCCGCACAAGGGGCTGTATTGACGCTCGATGATGACGACGGTAATGCCTTGGGGCGTCTCAGTAATGCCTGTCATTTGCTACAACAACAAGAGCATCTAGAGCCCTGTTTCAAAGCCATGACGGAGGTTTTGATCTCAAGTGTGGCGCAAGTGCAAGACACCGCACATGCGTTGCGCACCTACCTGCGCAAGACCGAGCTTGACCCTGATCGACTGCGTGAGCTTGATCAGCGTATGGGGCTGTGGCTGTCATTGGCACGCCGCTATAAGCGGGCCCCATCTGAATTGCCGGAGTTGTTGTTGGGGTGGCGACAGGATCTTGGCAAAATCGATGCAGCAGCCGACTTGCATGCACTCGAACACGCGAAAACTGTCGCCGAGCAAAGCTACCTGATCGATGCCAAAGTGCTGACCGAAGCACGCAAGCGCAGCGCTCCAGCATTGGCGAAGGCCATCACCAGCGCCATGCAGGGACTCGGCATGCAGGGTGGGAAATTTGAGGTGCTGTTGCAGCGTGCAGCGCAACCGCTGCAAACCGGGTTCGAAGAGGTCAGTTTTCTGGTGGCAGGCCACGCCGGCAGTGCACCACGACCCGTCAACAAAGTGGCCTCGGGTGGCGAGTTGTCGCGCATTGCACTGGCAATTGCTGTGACAACGAGTCTGTTGGGTACCGCTCAAACGCTGATCTTTGATGAAGTTGATGCCGGTGTAGGTGGTGCTGTGGCCGAGACCGTTGGGCAACTGATGAAACAACTCGGGCAAGACCGGCAGGTGCTTGCGGTCACCCATCTGCCCCAGGTGGCGGCCTGCGCGGACCAGCATCTGGTGGTCGCAAAACTACTCCAGGGCAGTGCTACCGTGAGTTCGGTCACTGTGGTTGAAAATGAGACTCGCGTTGCCGAGTTGGCGCGCATGCTGGGCGGTGAGCGAATCAGGAGCAGTACGCTCTCGCATGCCCGCGACATGCTTGATGTGCAAGGCTAATGAGATGAAGATGGATCCACAAAAATTGCAGATTGTACTCATCACGGGGATGTCCGGCTCGGGTAAATCGGTGGCGCTTAACGCGTTGGAGGATCTTGGTTTTTATTGTGTTGACAATTTGCCGCCGGAGCTTCTGATGCCGCTGGTTGCGCTGGAGCGGGCCAGCCATGCCAATCGGCTGGCCATCGCCATTGATGTGCGCAGTGCACAGTCCTTACCGTTGGTGCCAAAGCAACTTGTTGAACTCAAGGAACAGCATATCCAAGTGGATTCCCTTTTCATGGATGCCACCACCGAGACCTTGATGCGCCGCTTCTCAGAAACCCGCCGGCGTCACCCCTTGTCAAAAATCGCCAGCGATCAACCCATAGAAGTCCAACAACATGCGCTCTCCGAGGCCATTGAGCTCGAGCGCGAACTCTTGAGGGAACTGCGCGAGCAGGCGCACGTGATCGATTCCAGCATTATTCGGCCGACCCAGTTGCAAAGCTATGTCAAATCATTCATTGAAGCGCCTGGTGAACAGTTGACCCTGGTGTTCGAGTCATTTGCTTTCAAACGTGGCATTCCAACTGATGCCGACTTCGTGTTTGATGTGCGCATGC
>CAIYNH010000108.1 GCA_903927495.1 uncultured beta proteobacterium | reverse complement strand
TGGCCGCTGCAATGAGCGCAGCATCATCGACGCTGAGGGTGGTTTGGGTGACCACGGCCAGTTTGTCGGTTTGCATAGGTTCAATGTGCGCTACATCGCCCACGTCTTCGACCAAGTGAATGCCGCCGTCCAGTTGGCCCATGGTGCCTTCTACCTCTGGGTGACCCTTGTGGCCGACCATGATGAATTCATAGCCCTCTTTGTGCAGTTTGGCTACTTCGACGTGGACTTTGGTCACTAGCGGACAAGTAGCATCAAATATCCGAAAACCCAGTGCCGCCGCTTCAGCCTGTACAGCACGGCTTACTCCGTGAGCAGAAAAAACTAGTGTAGAACCCGCTGGTACTGCATCAAGTGCTTCTATAAAAATAGCACCTTTGGCCTTCAAGTCACTCACTACATAGGTGTTATGGACAATCTCGTGGCGCACGTAAATGGGTGCGCCAAACTTGGCAAGCGCGTGTTCGACAATTTCAATGGCGCGGTCTACACCAGCGCAAAAACCACGGGGTTCTGCCAGTAAGATGTCTTGCAGTGACAAATTCACAATACACCAATCACGTGAACTTCAAACGTTACGGGTTGGTTTGCCAGTGGGTGGTTGAAATCAAACAGCACAGCATCACCCTTTTCATCAGAGCGAAACTGACAAATGGTGCCAGCAAATTGACCTTTGGCATCCGGGGTGGGAAACTTCAAAACGTCGCCGATGGCGTATTCTTCATTGGCAGCGCCCATGTCAATTAGCACTTTGCGAGCCATCCACTGCAACATGTCAGGGCTGCGTTGCCCAAAGGCCGCGCCAGCTGGCAATTCAATTACAGTGTGCGTACCCTCTGGCAAACCGATCAAATATGCCTCCACAGCAGGCGCCAACTCGCCGGTTCCAAGAGTCAAAGTGGCTGGATTACCTTCAAAGGTGTTAATCACATCGCCATAAGGGCCACTCAGGCGGTAATGCAATGTCAGAAAGGATCCGGCTTGAACCGTTGAAATGGAAGTGGTCATAAAAATCTTGCGTTTAGGAAAAAATAAAATTGAAGTGCGACTGCAGCAGCGAACCCACAGCACGAGTGTGCTCGCATAAACTGCAGCATTGTAAAAGCCCGATCCATGCCACTCAAAGATTTACCAGCCGATGCCCGCCCACGTGAAAAAATGCTAGCCCGAGGCCCTGGCGCACTCAGCGACGTGGAGTTGCTGGCACTGCTTTTGCGCACCGGCATTAAGGGCAAAGGCGTGTTTCAATTGGCCGAGGAATTGCTTGCCATTAAGCCCAGTGCCGACGGTCACAATGGTTTTGATGGCATTGCCGGGCTGCTAAACGCCACTGCGGACGACCTTAAGCCAGTCAAAGGTCTGGGGCCGGCGAAGCGTTCAGAATTGATCGCGGTGCTGGAGTTGGCCCGCCGGGCGCTGTCTCAACGTATGACCGAGCGCACAATTTTTGCCACACCTGATGCTGTCAAATATTACCTGCAATTGCAACTTTCCGCAAAACCGTATGAGGTCTTTGCCGTGCTGTTTCTGGACGTGCAGAATCGCCTGTTGGCCATGGAGGAAATGTTTCGGGGATCGCTCTCTCAAACCTCAGTTTATCCAAGAGAAGTGGTACTTCGCGCCTTGCATTACCAGGCTGCATCTGTGGTGCTGTCGCATAACCACCCCAGTGGCTCTGTGCAACCTTCACGGGCCGACGAAATGTTGACGCAAACCTTGAAAACCACGTTGGCATTGATTGACGTGCGGGTGCTCGACCATATTATTGTCGCCCCGGGCGAAGCATTTTCCATGGCCGAGCATGGTTTGATGTGAGCGTTTTTAAGTCCACAAACAACACCAATGCCGCAGCACCTGTGGTCAAGGTTAAGGCGTTGGGTGACCTCAAACTGATTCAACGTAGTATTCTTGAGTTCAACCAGTTGCGCGTGCAGCAGACCAGGGTGCAAGCCCAAGAGTTCAAACAGGTGAGCAGCGACAAAGACCTGTTTTTAAGGGCTGCTGGAGCGGTAAAACCCTTGCTAGACAATCGTAGCTTGCTTTACAAAGTAGAGCAAAAAATGCCTTTGTCAATGCACTACCAGGAAGATGAGAAAGCGGTAATGCGCGAAGCCATCAGCAACGAATTTGATGTCAGTACACTGCTCGAATGCGACGAATTGTTGAGCTTTCGCCGTCCTGGTGTCGGCCCTGAAGTGACCCGCAAGTTGCGTCGGGGCGAATGGAGTATTCAGCGTCAACTTGACCTGCACGGTTTACGCCGCGATGACGCTCGTGAGGCGCTGGGCTTGTTTATTCGCGAAGCACACAGGCAAGGCATTCGTTGTGTACGCGTGGTGCATGGCAAGGGATTGGGTTCACTCGGCAAAGCCCCCATATTGAAAAGCCGGGTTCAAGGCTGGTTGGTGCAAAAAAACGAAGTGCTGGCCTTTGTCCAAGCTAAACCAGCTGATGGCGGTGCCGGTGCGGTGGTGGTGTTGCTGATACCCGCGTGGGGTTGAATCAATTGGTTTCTAAATCTTCCACGTCATTTTTCACTCACCTGGTCTCGCAATCGCAATGTCTGCAACTTTGGACCAATGCGCAAATGATTTGGGGATGGATTTAGCCAAGCAACCGAGCCAGAGTTAGTAACGCCAGCAATACTATCCACATCACCACGGTTCGCCAGACCAGTCCGACCACTATGGCCAGATGTGCCAGTTCTGGGGTTTGTCCACGTTCTGTTGGTGCTGACCCGGATGCTGAGCCATGCGTTTGTCTACCTAAATGGATATTGACCGCACCCGCAGTTGCCGCCAACACCAGTCCGTCGTTGCTCCCGGGAGCATCCTGTGCGTAGCGCCGCCAACCCTCAATCGCTTCTTCAAAATTACCAACGACGGCAAAACCAATTGCCGTCACGCGAGCGGGAATCCAATCAATCAATTTCCAGACTGCAACAGCATTGGTTTGCAGAGCCTCGCTGACGGGTTGATGGTGGGCCTCACTTTTGTGCTGCCAATAACGCGTTACAAACTCGCTAAATCGGTACAGTACGGCACCTGTTGGGCCCAAACCAAATGCAGCTAAAACCGAAAACCAGGTGAGCACACCAAATACATGACGGTGTGCCGCCAGCACCGAATGCTCAATCACCTTTTCAACGATCTCAGTGCGCGCCAGTTCCCTCGCGTCCATGTTCTGCCATTTGGTCAACAGTTCACGCGCTAGGGCCTCATTGCCTTCGTCCAAGGCATCGCGAATCTGAGTAAAGTGAAAACTGAACTGTCGAAATCCGAGGGATGCATACAGCACCAGAGCGCTCCAAAAAACGCCAAATGGCCAACCCAGAAAAAAAGTTAGCAACCAGTACACCAGTAATGCCCCTACGGATGGCCCTCCCACAGAGAAGCCCCAGGCTAGCCAGCCATGCCATGGTGTACCTGCATCAAAATTTCGGGTGCACCAACGAACCCACGCGCGCATGCCTGCGTGAATGACGTTTCCCTGTGACAAGGGCCGGGCCTGTTCCATCAACAAGGCAAATAAAACCGAAATAAAGCTCATGAGATCATCATACCGCCAGCGACGCTTATGCTGACAGGAATCGGTAAAAGTTGCGTAACATGCCTGCGGTTGCACCCCAGATAAATCGCTCTGCGTGCGCATCACTGTAAGGCATGGAAAGCCATTCACGGTCTGCACCTTGCCAACATACACGATGATGGCGATGGTGAGCAGGATTCATCAGGAATTGCAATGGAACCTCAAAGACATCCGCTACTTCTTCGGCACTTGGATTCAACGTAAACCCAGGTTGCACCAAGGCAACCACAGGTGTGACTACATATGCCGAACCGGTGATGTAGATGGGCAGTTGCCCTAATATTTCGACAAAATCGGGTTCTAAGCCGACTTCTTCATATGTCTCGCGTAATGCTGCAGCGCGTGCATCAGCATCGGTCTCATCGAGCTTGCCTCCAGGAAAGGCAATTTGCCCGGAATGACTAGATAAGTGCTGAGAGCGTTGGGTCAGCAATACGGTGGGTTCGTTATGCATCACCAGTGCCAACAATACCGCCGCATGCACAGGTGTACGATCAGAAAATTTTTTTTCCGAAAAGAATTCAGGTTCCCAGTCCGGAGGGAAGAGAAACCGCTGGCGTAAAGCTTGTGGTTCAAGCGAGTTTCTGGGTACTACGGGCAGGTGATTGTCGACGCGACATACAGGAACTACGCGTGGATCAATATGAACCAATTTCTCGGCGATCATCGATGCCAATTAGCTGGAAAAATGGACGTAAAAAAACCGCCACAAGCAACTGCAAGGGCGGCTCATGATGCAGCTTGTCTTTCTAAGCGGCAGCGACGGCTGTCGAGATTTTGCGAGCTGGTAATTTTTCTTTGATACGTGCCGACTTGCCGCTACGATCGCGCAAGTAGTAAAGTTTGGCACGACGCACATCGCCGCGACGTTTCACCTCAATACTTGCAATCAATGGGCTGTAGGTTTGAAAAGTACGCTCAACACCTTCACCGCTAGAAATTTTGCGAACCGTAAAGCCGCTGTTCAAACCACGATTGCGTTTGGCAATCACAACACCTTCGTAGGCCTGAATACGTTTACGGGTACCTTCAACCACGTTTAGATTGACAATGACAGTATCACCAGGACCAAAGTCAGGAATAGTTTTGTTTAAACGAGCAATTTCTTCTTGCTCAAGGGTTTGAATCAGATTCATAGGTTCTTTCAATGATCATGCAAGTCCCAGCGTCACCATGACGTATGCTGATGTGCAATGCACAAAAGCGGCCTTACAGAGGATCGGTAAGCCTTCGATTATAGCCTGCCAGAGTAGCTTCATCGGCCTGATCCAATTGCCCCGCACTGCGGGCCTGCTGGATCAGTATTGGGCGCTGTTCCATTGTCAGTATCAGTCGCTGATTGCGCCGCCAGCGTTCAATGTTGACATGGTGGCCACTTAGCAAGACCTCTGGCACGCTTTGACCTTGCCAAAAATGCGGTCGGGTGAAATGCGGGCAATCCAACAATCCATCCAGAGCCGGATTGAAGCTGTCTTGCTCGTGGCTGTTTGCGTCTCCCAATACACCTGGCTGCAAACGGGCCACCGCATCAAGTAAGGCCATGGCCGGAATTTCACCGCCTGAAAGAACAAAGTCGCCCAAGCTGATTTGCTCGGTCACATGGGTGTCGATAAAACGCTGATCTATGCCTTCGTAGCGACCACAGATCAGCACTGCACCTTGGCTGCAAGCCCAGCGCTCGACCATTGCATGGTTGAGCTGCTGACCCACCGGCGAAAACAACACGACAGGTACTTCAGTATTGCGTTGTGACTGGATGGCTGTCAGGCCTTGTGCCAGTGGTTCCGCCATCATCACCATGCCCGGTCCGCCGCCAAAGGGACGATCATCAACCCGATGGTAATTTCCTTGGGTGAAATCACGGGGGTTGCTGAAACGGACGTCGACTTGACCCGATTCGTAGGCGCGTCTGGTAATACCGTTGGTCAGCAGCGGCGCAAATAGCTCAGGAAAAAGTGTGATGACATCAAACCGCATTGGGTCACAGTCTAATAATCAGCCTGCCAGTCCACCAGAATGCGGCGTGCTGTTAAATCCACGTCATCGATATAGATCGCAACAAAAGGAATCATTCGCTCGATGACTTTGCCGTCACGCAAATCATCGATCACCAGCACAGTTTGTGGTCCGGTTGAAAGCAGGTCGTGGACGGTGCCAAGCTTTTCACCCTCGCGATTGATGACCTCAAGGCCGAGCAGATCGATCCAATAAAACTCATCTTTTTTTGCTGTTGGAAAGCTCGAACGCGCTATAAAGATGCGTGAACCACGCAGTGAATTGGCCGAGCTACGGTCATTAATCTCATGGACGCAAGCAACCACCGTGTCTGAATGGACTTTGGCTTCCTTGATAACCAGCTTGCCAACCCCGTCAAAAGTCTTAATCCCTTTTTCGGTGGGTAGCAAATACCAGCGTTTGGAAGAAAAAAGCGCCTCAGGATTGGCGCTGTAGGGGAGTACCTTGAACCAACCCTTGACACCCCAGGCATCAAGAATTCGCCCGACTTCAATCGCGTCCGCCGGAAGCTCGGCAGCCTCAAGGCCGGGCAACATGGTCAACAATCAGGCGGCTTTTTTTGCTGATTGATTGATCAAACGCTCCACCGTGGGAGATGCCTGTGCACCAACGCTTTTCCAGTAGGTCAAGCGGTCTTGGGTAATGCGGATGCTCTCCTCATTTGCCGTGGCAATCGGATTGTAAAAACCGATGCGCTCAATGAAGCGACCATCACGACGCGTACGCTTGTCAGCAACGACAATGTTAAAAAACGGGCGAGCTTTTGCACCGCCACGGGCGAGTCGAATGACGACCATAATTTATCCTTAGGGGAGTGGAGGTTTATTTCCACGAAAATGAGCACTTAATCCGGCGTTTGAGACACG
>CAIYNH010000107.1 GCA_903927495.1 uncultured beta proteobacterium | reverse complement strand
GTCGTCGGGGATGGCTGCATCGCTCATAGGGATGACCCGGATTCAGTTCTTGAGTGAATTGCATCGGTACGGTGTTCCAATGCTTGACTTGGAGGAAAACAAACTTGCCCAGGACATCATTCATGCTTGATCAAGCCAAAATTGTTATCACCAACACAACGCCCCATATAGCTCTGAGTGCCGCTACAGGCAGCTTGGAGGTACTGCGCTCCAAATATTCAAGAGTCATCATTCCCTATGAGGCCGCCGAGGAAATCCGGGCCGGTGGGAAGGAGGCTTTTGGATTGGCTGTTTCTGAGCAGGCATCATCGCTGGCAATCAATTCTGACCCTGTGGTTTTGCCGCCCTACCTGCAAAACACACCTGATCTGGGCGAGGCTTCGGTGATTCCAACGGCACCTCAGCTAGGCGTAAAACGGGTTTGCATTGACGAAACAATTGGGTGAAGAGTGGCACGTTTATCCAATTTGAGCGTTACCGGATCCATTGGTGTCCTGTTGAAAGAAAGCAAAGTCTATGGGTTATCCCCTGTCGATGGCCGAAGCAATAGATCGAATGCGTGTACGCGGCATTTGGCTCAGCAATGCTGTGATTAGCTTTGCAATGGCTGGCTTCGTCCTGACCGATGGCAGCCCGCTCATGGGGTTGGCACGCGTGGACGGTCTGCAATGGTTGCAGTCTTTGCTTGGAACGGTATGGATGCCTGCTGAGGTGAGGTTCGAAGTGGTGTCGGCTGTAAACGCTCGCGGCTTTGAAGAGGAAGCCTCTATTCTTCACGCACCGAGCCAGGGTTGGCTGAATGGCTCTGAAACTGAGGTTTTTGCACGCCTGCACAGGTCTGATTTTCGAATTTCAGCCGAGGTCATCCGCGCAATCTTGAAACGTGTAGGGGAAAGCTATTCATCTGAAGTGTGAGTGTGCAGGGACCAAGTGTCGAACCTAGGATCGTCGAAAAATACCACCATTGCAAGGAGCATTGTTGTGAAACAGGTCATTCGATTTGTCAGCTCTATTTTGCTGGCTGCCCTGGCGCTGCCAACCCAGGCATTCCAGATTATCAGCGTCTCGCCCCAGGGCGAAGTGGCCAGTGTGCGCCAGGTGGTGGCCAAGTTTGACGAAAGTGCCGTCAACTTTGGCGACCCCAAGGCCGAAGCGCCTCTGACACTGAGTTGCAGTGATGCGCAGGTCACCAAGGGAAATGGCCGCTGGGTCACCGACCGCAGTTGGGCCTATGAGTTTGAGACCGATCTGCCACCCGGCGTAAGCTGCAACCTGCAGGTGCGTGCGGGCTTCAAGTCGCCCAAGGGTGCCGAGCTGCCGGGCAGCGGCCGCTACCAATTCAACACCGGTGGCCCCTTTGTGCAGACCATCCAGCCCTATGCGGGCAACCGCATCGACGAGGAGCAGTTCTTCACCCTGCGCCTGAACGGATCAGCCACGCTAGCTAGCTTGCAGGCCAATGTATGGTGCCAGGTGGAGGGCCTCGGTGAGCGGGTGGCCGTG
>CAIYNH010000106.1 GCA_903927495.1 uncultured beta proteobacterium | reverse complement strand
CGTGAGTGGAAAATGTTTTGCGAGGTGGTGCTGCAGGATGGCGGCATCGCCGCTGACCCACGTTTTGACAGCAATGCCCGTCGCAATGAGAACCGCGATGCATTAAAAGCAATTATCCTTGCCACCTTTGGCCAACTCAGCACCGAGCAGGTGGTGACGCGACTGGATCAGGCGCAAATCGCCAACGCCCGCATGAACGACATGGCTGGCTTGTGGGCGCACCCGCAGTTGTTGGCCCGCCAGCGCTGGCAAAGCGTGGGCTCGCCCGCGGGCGATATCCCTGCACTGCTGCCACCCGGGCGCAGCAATGCCTTCGATTTCCGCATGGACCCGGTGCCATCTGTCGGCCAGCATACCGATGCCATTTTGCGAGAGCTAGGGCAATCTGAGGCGCAAATTTCGGCACTCCGAGCTGCTCAGGCGGTGTAATGATATGCATCTGAATGATTCAAAAAGCATAGTGTGTTATGCATGGTGGACGGTCGTTACCGCTTGTTTTTCCAGTAATTTTTTATCGTGTTTTAAACACCTCTAAATTGCCGCAAACTATTCTTACAGCTCAAATCAAATTTATGCCCAATCCCGCAACCCAACTCGCCAGCTTCGCTGCGCAACTGCGCTTTGAGGACATCCCCGAACCCGTTATCCGAAAAACCGAAGACCTGCTGGTGGACTGGTTTGGCTCGGTGGTGGCAGGTTACGGTGCCCGTGCGGTGGACAGCATCACCCGCTTTGCACTGGCCATGGGACCACAATCTGCGCTGGGATGCGACACACCCGCAGCCGGTGCCTGTGAAGTGATCAACCGGCGCATTCGCACCAGCCCCTACATGGCGGCCATGGCCAATGCTGCAGCCTCCCATGTGGCCGAGCAGGACGACGTCCACAACGGCTCGGTGTTCCACCCAGCTACGGTTGTTTTTCCACCAGCTGTGGCTGTGGCGCAAGCCATCGGTGCCAGCGGCAAGCAGTTGCTGGCAGCCTCTGTGGCGGGCTACGAGGTGGGCATCCGGGTAGGTGAATTCCTGGGGCGCTCACACTACAAGGTGTTTCACACCACCGGCACGGCGGGCACTCTGGCGGCTGCAGCCGCTGTCGGCAACTTGCTGGGCTTAGACACGGTGCAAATGCAGCATGCATTGGGCTCGGCGGGCACCCAATCGGCCGGGCTGTGGGAGTTCTTGCGGACGGCCGCAGACAGCAAGCAATTGCACACCGCTCATGCTGCGGGAGCTGGCTTAATGGCAGCGTACCTGGCCAAAGACGGTTTTACCGGTGCCGCGCAGATATTCGACGGCCCGCAGGGCATGGCAGCAGGTATGTCCAGCGATGCCAATCCGGCCAAACTCACCGATGGCCTGGGGACGCGCTGGGCGACTGCCGAGACCTCATTCAAATACCATGCCTGTTGCCGCCACACTCACCCGGCAGCAGATGCGCTGCTGCAAGTGATGACCCGGTACAACCTGAAACCGGGTGATCTGGCACGGGTGGTCACGCATGTCCATCAGGGGGCGATTGACGTACTGGGCCCGGTGCTCAACCCCAGCACGGTCCATCAGAGCAAATTTTCAATGGGAACAGTGCTGGCACTGGTGGCGCGTTTTGGTTTTGCCGGCTTGACCGAGTTTGCCGAACATTTTCAGGATGCCTCCACCCAGCAACTTCGCGACTGCGTGGAAATGCAACTTGACCCCGAGGTGGATGCTGCCTACCCGCAGCGCTGGATTGGCAAGGTCACGGTCTACACCAGTGACGGCCGCATGCTGCAAGGGCGGGTTGATGAGCCCAAAGGGGACCCTGGCAACACGCTGAGTCGCACCGAAATCACTGACAAGGCACTGCGCCTTGCGGCCTTCAGCGGAGGTGCCACGCCCTCTGAAATGCTGTCTGCCGTGCAGGCACTGTGGGGCATCGCCAGTTGGCCGCGAGTGGCTGCGTTGCTGGAGTCCAGGCCATGAGTGCCCTGTCCAACCAACCCTGGCACAGCCACGATCAGTTCGCGTTGCTGGTCAATGCTCGCTCTTTTCTGTTTGTCCCAGCCAACCGTCCGCAGCGCTATGACAAAGCGCTGGCAGCCGGTGCTGACGCCATCATTATCGACCTGGAAGACGCGGTTGCCCCAGCTGACAAGGTGACTGCGCGCCAGCATCTGGCCCTTGCTTTCGCGCGCTTCGATGCGGGTGAGCGCAAGCGGGTGGTGGTACGCATGAACGCCATCGGCACCGCCTGGGAGGCGGGTGATCTGGCCTTGTTGGCGCAACTGGCGGTTCAGGGTTTGACCGGTGTCATGGTGCCCAAGGCAGAAACCCTAGCGGGCTTGCAGTGCGTGGCACTGACTGTGGGCCCGGCTTGTGCACTGTTGCCCCAGATCGAGTCGGTCGCCGGGCTGGATGCGGCCAATGCACTTGCAGGCGCGCCACAGGTGTTGCGGCTGGTCTTTGGCAACCTCGATTTTCAGGCCGATCTGGGACTGGCTTGTGGGCCTAACGAAGAAGAATTGGGGCCGGTACGCCTAGCACTGGTGCTGGCCGCGCGGCGCGCCAAGGCTTGTGCGCCGGTGGATGGGGTCACGCTGGGCACGCAAGACAGCGCGCAATTGGCATCGGATGCAGCGCGCAGCAGGCGTGCTGGTTTTACCGGCAAGCTGTGTATTCACCCGAGCCAGGTGGCACAGGTGAACATGGCCTTTGCCCCCAGCGCGGCAGAGCTTGCCTGGGCGCAACGGGTCGTCGATGCTTTTAAAGCCTGCGGTGGTGGCGTGTTCAGCCTGGACGGTCGTATGGTTGATGCACCTGTGCTGCGCCTGGCTGAACGCACACTCGCGCCACACCATAAAAATGCAAACAACGCCAAGGCCAGCTCATGAATACCGTGCGCGAACAACTCCAGCAATTCTGGGATCTGCGCTACAGCGCACCAGAGTTCGTTTATGGCACCCTGCCCAACCAGTTTTTAGCTGATCACGTTCGACATTTACCGGCCGGTGGACGCATACTGTGCCTGGCCGACGGCGAAGGGCGCAATGGCGTTTGGCTGGCGCGCCAGGGCTTTCAGGTGACATCGGTCGATGTCTCGCCACAAGGCGTGGACAAGACACAGCGCCTGGCTGCGCAGGCTGGCGTGGGCCTGAACGCCTTGGTCGCGGATGTCACAACGTTTGATTTGGGCCTGGGGCAGTGGGATGCCATTGTGTCGATTTTTCTGCATTTACCGACCCGAGCCCGAGCCGACTTGCACCGACGCGCTGTGCTGGCACTCAAACCCGACGGCGTTTTTATCTGGGAAGCCTACGCCCCGGAGCAACTAAAACTCAACACCGGCGGACCCAAGGATGCCGCCTTGTTGCCCGCACTGGAGGATCTGGCAAGGGATTTTTCGGATTGCGCTGTAGCGCATTTGTGGGCAGGATTGCGCTGTGTGCAAGAAGGCAGCTTGCACACCGGCGCAGGCCGGGTTACCCAACTGCTGGCCAGAAAGCTGGCACCCAGCCAAACTTGAATTAGCCGCCATGGCGTGGATTGACACGCTATTTAACCGAGCCTCAAAGGGACAGGCTCCAGAAATTGTTCCAACTTAATAATCAGGAGATCGTCCATGAAAGTATCTAATCTGTTGCTGGGCTTGCTGCTCGGCTGTGCCAGTCTGGCGGTTAACGCCCAGACCATCATCAAGTTCAGTCACGTGGTCACGACCGACACGCCCAAAGGCAAAGCCTCAGAGTTTTTCGCCAAAAAGGCGGCAGAGCTGACCAATGGCAAAGTCAAGGTCGAGATTTACCCGAACAGTTCGCTGTACAAGGACAAGGAAGAAATTGAAGCCCTGCAGATGGGCGCGGTACAAATGCTGGCACCTTCCCTGTCCAAGTTTGGACCCATGGGTTTGCGCGAGTTTGAAGCCTTTGATTTGCCGTTCCTGTTTGACACTACGGCCGCCCTGCACAAAGTGACCCAAGGCCCGGTGGGCGCAGGTTTGCTGGCCAAACTGGAGCCCAAGGGCATCAAGGGTCTGGCGTTTTGGGACAACGGTTTTAAGTCGTTCACGGCCAACACGCCTCTGAAAACACCGGCCGATTTCAAAGGCAAGAAATTCCGCATTCAATCATCCAAGGTGCTCGAAGAAGAGATTCGCTCGGTCGGCGGCCTGCCTCAGGTGCTGGCTTTCTCAGAGGTTTATCAGGCACTGCAGACCGGGGTGGTAGACGGCACCGAGAACACCATTTCGAACATTTATACCCAAAAAACCCATGAGGTACAAAAATACCTGTCGCTGACCAACCATGGCTACATTGGTTACGTGGTGGTGGTGAATAAAAAGTTCTGGGATGCTCTGCCAACAGATATTCGCACGCAATTCGAACAAGCCATGAAAGAAGCCACCGTCTATGGCAATAACATTGCCCAGGACGAAAACGACCAAGCGCTGATTGACCTGAAAAAAACTGGTCGCACTACCGTTTATGAACTGACCAAGGAGGAGCGCCTGGCACTCAAGCAGGCCATGGCCCCGGTGCATGCCAAGATGGCCGATCGTGTTGGCAAAGACACTTTGCAATTGATCTCCAACGGTCTAGCTGAATAAGCTCCTCAGAGATGCAGTCATGAACCAAGACTTGTTTGAGCAGGGCCTGCGCACACGACGTGAAGTGTTGGGGGCCGAATATGTGGACGCAGCGCTGAAAAACGCTGACGATTTCAATCGGGATATGCAGGAACTCGTGACCCAGTACTGCTGGGGCGATATCTGGAATCGCCCGGGGTTGGATCGGCGCACCCGGAGTTTTCTGAATCTGGCGATGCTGACCGCGCTGAACCGCCCGCACGAGATCAAAATCCACGTGCGCGGTGCCATCAACAACGGGTTGACTAAGGACGAAATCAAGGAAGTTTTTCTTCAAACCGCGATTTACTGCGGTGTGCCTGCGGCCATCGACAGTTTTCGGGTAGCCAAGGAAGTCTTCAAGGAAATGGGGATTTGAAGCTTCAATAAATTGACCTTGAGGCTGGGGCGCTGAAATCGCGGGGTGAATTTGCTTGATAATTGACGTTTACGTTAACGTCAACCTAATCACCCCTCATCGTACCCACCCATGGCACCAACCTACAGCATCAGCGATCTGGCCAAAGAATTCGATTTGACCACGCGCGCGATGCGTTTTTATGAAGATATGGGCTTGCTGCAACCTGAGCGCTCTGGCCCAGGTGGTCGCAACCGCGTCTATAACGGGCGCGATCGTACCCGCCTGAAGCTCACGCTGCGCGCCAAACGGCTGGGTTTTAGCTTGATCGAGGCCAAAGACATCATTGACATGTACGACAGCCCACGTGACACCGGGGTGCAGCTGGAAAAATTTTTGCAAGTACTGGCCGACCACCAAAAGCAGCTTGAAGCGCAGATGACCGACTTACAAGCCAATCTGGACGAGCTTAAGGTTCACCAACGTGAGGCCAAAGCCTTGTTGGCTAAAGTCCAGCGTAAAGCCGCAGTGAAGACACCGCCAGCCGTGCTTGCACCACAAACTTCAGCAAAAACAAACCACCCAATGCCATGATCCAAACAAAACAAATTGCAGAAACCCCGCAGCAACGCGTGCAGCGCAGTTTTGAGCGGCAGGGTTTGATGCGCCACTTGGGCGCTGAAGTGCTGCGTGTTATCCCTGGTGAGTGCGTGCTGACCTTACCTTTTAGCGACAAAGTTACCCAGCAGCAAGGCGCTTTTCATGGCGGTGCGATCGGGGCACTGGCCGATATTGCTGGCGGCTATGCGGCTCTGACCATGGCTCCACTGAACATGGAAGTGGTGAGCGTGGAATACAAAATCAACTTTCTGGCAGCCTGCCAGGGCGGTGAGCTGTGTGCCACCGGGCGTGTTGTCAAGGCTGGAAAGCGCATTATTGTCACCAGCGTCGAGGTCATGCACCTTGCTGACGATGGCCGTGAAACCATTTGTGCAGTGCTGCAGCAAACTGTCATGCCGGTACCTAAAACCTACTGATGCTGCACTTATTTCATTTCCATATCAATCCGACACTTTATTGCTTCACCTTGCCGTTCCTCAGCACTGTCTGCGGCTTCGCGCTTAGTGTCGTATCGATCTGGAAACGGAATTACCACCCAACTTTTATAACCTATTGGAGACGCCATGAACAACTTGCCAGGACTCAACTTTCAACTTGGTGAAGACATTGACGCACTGCGTGACGCTGTGCGCGAATTTGCCCAAGCCGAGATCGCGCCACGCGCCGCAGAGATCGACCGCAGTGACCAATTTCCCATGGATTTGTGGCGCAAGATGGGCGACCTGGGGGTGCTGGGCATCACCGTGGGGGAAGAATTTGGTGGTGCCAACATGGGCTATCTAGCCCACATGATTGCCATGGAAGAGATCAGCCGGGCCAGCGCCAGCGTAGGGTTGAGTTACGGGGCCCATAGCAACCTGTGCGTGAACCAGATCAAACGCAACGGCACCCCAGCACAACGCAGCAAATACCTGCCCAAGCTGATTAGCGGAGAACATGTGGGCGCACTGGCCATGAGCGAGAACGGTGCTGGCAGTGATGTCATCAGCATGAAGCTCAAAGCCCTGGACAAGGGCGGCTACTACTTGCTCAATGGCAGCAAGATGTGGATCACCAACGGGCCAGATGCCGACACCCTGGTGGTCTATGCCAAAACCGAACCCGAAATGGGTGCGCGAGGCGTGACCGCGTTTTTAATTGAAAAAGGCATGCCTGGCTTCAGCATTGCGCAGAAGCTCGACAAACTGGGCATGCGCGGCAGCCATACCGGCGAACTGGTGTTCAATAACGTCGAAGTGCCCGAGTCCCAGATTCTGGGCGGCCTCAACATGGGTGCCAAGGTGCTGATGAGCGGGCTGGACTACGAGCGTGCGGTGCTAACCGGTGGGCCGCTTGGCATCATGCAAAGCGT
>CAIYNH010000105.1 GCA_903927495.1 uncultured beta proteobacterium | reverse complement strand
GATGTCGCCAAGAGTGCCGAAGAAGTAGCCTCCGCTGCAGAGGAGTTATCTTCCGCTGTGCAGGAAATTAACCGTTCCGGCACCCAGATTATGGCGGCCATTGATCAAATCCGTAGAGGTGCTCTGGCACAAGCCGCGGCAACCGAAGAGTCGGCCGCCGCCATTTCACAAATCGAAAAAGGTTTGGAAGTGGCACAAAAACTTGCGACTGTTGGTGGTGAGAAGGTCGGTGCAATCAAGAGTCTGCTTGATGTCAACAAAACCGGGCTTGATGCGCTGATTACCGGAATTTCAACATCGGCAGACGCAACCCGTGCCAGCATCAGGCAAATCAAGGATCTGGAATTGGTTTCGCGACGCATTGACAAGATCGTCGATGCAATTGCTACCGTATCCATACAAACTAACATGCTGGCCGTCAATGGCTCGATCGAAGCGGCGCGCGCCGGTGAATTCGGCAAGGGCTTCGTGGTTGTGGCCACAGATATTCGTAACCTGGCCCACGATTCGGCTGAGAATGCCGACCGGATAAAGGATCTGGTTAAAGAGGTACAGGATCAGATTGGCATTGTCGGACGCGACCTTGAGGAAATCCGTTCTTCGGCACAGATGGAAGTAGAAAAGGCCAAGGCCATTACCGAAAATTTGGTCTCTATCGAAACCGATGTTAATGCAGTGGAAGTCGGCACCAGTGAAATCCTGGCAGCCTCCAATGAAATTGCGGCCGCAATCGCACAAGTAAAGACCGGCGTGGAGCAGATATCAACCGCAGCGCAGGAAGCGGAAAAAGCCGCAGCCGAAGCCGCAGCCGCCGCTACTCAGCAGTCGCAAGGCGCCAAGGAGCTGGCGGCGGCTGTGGAAGAAATTGCCTCGCTCGCCGATGAGTTGCAAAGTGCTTAAGTTCCCTTGTTTACTAGGAGATTGTCATGACTACTGAAACTCTGGAATCACAACAGGACACGAGCAGCATCGAGGAAACAGCCTTTGTTGATGTTGATGAATCGAATATTCGCCAGTTTGTCACTTTTTTTGCCGGTGACGAAGTCTTTGCGGTCGATATGGCGCCGGTGCAGGAAATCATTCGGGTGCCCGAGGTAGTGCGGGTGCCGTTATCGCCACCTACCCTGGAGGGCCTGGCCAACCTGCGCGGCAAGGTACTGCCGATCATTTCCTTGCGGCGTATTTTTGGCTTTGATGAACGCGATTATGACGACGCAACCCGCGCCGTGGTTATCGATCTGGGCCAGCCTATGGGTTTTGTGGTCGATCGTGTCGCCAGCGTTGTCGGTGTCGAACCCGCAAAAATCGAGGATGTCGATACTCTCAGCAGCACAGTGAATACTGAATTGTTGTCTGGTCTGTTAAAAGATGTCGGTGGTCACAAAATGATCATGGTGCTGGATTTTGAAAAACTGATCGCCAGTCAATTCAACGCACTTTCGCATACTGCCGTCCGCGACAACCTGGTGGGCGGGGGACACAAAGAAGAAATGGATGACGAAACACCCAGCGATGAACTGCAACTGGTCAGCTT
>CAIYNH010000104.1 GCA_903927495.1 uncultured beta proteobacterium | reverse complement strand
GCCATAGACCGGGGCGTGAGCAAAGAGCGCCTGGCGCGCGCCTTTAATGTCAACCTGAGTTCCATCAACCGGCGCATCAACCTGCTGTCTGGCATTTGCCCTGAAGCCATTGCCCTGCTGCAAGACCACCAGTTCACCCCGGATGTAACGCGCATCTTGCGCAACATGAAGGCCGCACGCCAAGTGGAGGCGGTAGAGCTGATGGTGGCCAGCAACACCATCACCGTGGCGCATGTGGATGCCCTGCTTAAAGCCACCCCGCCAGAGCAACGTGCGGACGTGCCACCACCGGAGCGTGACAGCAAAACCGCCCCCATGGCGCAACTGGTCAAGCTGGAGAAGGAAATGAGCCAAGTGCAGGCTACTTATAAAGACGCAGAAAGCAATTACGGCTCTGAACTCCTCAACTTGGTGGTGGCCAAGGGCTACCTGACCAAGCTGCTTGCCAACGCAGCTGTCAGAAGCTACATCCAACGCCGGGAGCCAGAAATTCTGAGCCACCTTGAGCTGGTGGCCAACACCGTCAGCATGGAAGAGGCCGTGCAGCAGCAGAGCGAACCAAATGACTCCGTTATTGCAGGCTACGCCCTGCAATCCATAAACCTAGTCAGTTTGCCAAATATTGGAGCTACAATTGTTTGAAAATAAAACAATACGCGGGACCGGCCAATCTATCACACGTCTATTTGGGCGTCCATTGGCTGCGGTAGCCATTCCAGATCCGGTTTTTTCAGAAGCAGCACCCCCGCCGCGATTGCCCACCTCTCCTCAGTCTCACCCCCAACATCAAATGATCACACGCCGTCAGACCGCCAACGACGACACCCTTTTTTGGACACTCAAGCTGCTCCAGGAAAACCCCGGCATAACTCAGCGCAGCTTGGCCAAAGAAGTCGGCATCAACGTCAGCAGCATCAACTTCTGCCTGAAAGCTTTGGTCGAAAGTGGCTGGATCAAGATGGGCAACTTCAGCAGAAACCCAGACAAACTGAGCTACGCCTACCTGCTCACCCCCACCGGTGTGGCTGAAAAGGCTGCGTTGACCAAGCGGTTCTTGCAACGCAAGATGGCCGAATATGAAAAGCTGCGTGAAGAAATTGAAGCGCTGCAACGCGATGAAGTCGGTGCCTCTGTAGGTCAGAATTCATTCTGACAGGTCGATGCAGTTAGCCCTAGCCTAAGGCCGTCAGACTAAATTCTGACCCACAAAATCGAAATTAAAAATGAACCTACAAAACGCCAAACTGGCCATCATCGGCCTAGGCTACGTCGGCCTACCTTTAGCCATCGAATTCGGCAATCAGCGCCCGGTGCTGGGCTTTGACATCAACACGGCCCGCATCAAAGAGCTGCAGTCCGGCCAGGACCACACCCTGGAAGCCAGCCCCGAAGAACTGGTGAGGGCCACGCATTTAAGCTTTAGCAGCAACCCGACCGACCTCAAATCCTGCCAAATTTTCATCGTCACCGTGCCCACCCCGGTGGACCAAGCCAACCGGCCCGACCTGACCCCCCTGGTCAAAGCCAGCGAAACGGTGGGCAAAGTGCTTAAAGCGGGCGATATCGTCATTTACGAGTCCACGGTGTACCCCGGCGCCACCGAAGAAGTCAGATCGG
>CAIYNH010000103.1 GCA_903927495.1 uncultured beta proteobacterium | reverse complement strand
TTCAGACTTCCTGATCCGCAAGGAATTCCGAATGGCACTGATCGCGTCTTGTAGCTGTGGCTTCCAGCCGCAGAAGCTGGGGAAAGCGGCAAGATGCCGCTTCCACAAGTGCCACGCCTGATTCCGATTTTTGTCGCATTTGCTTAGCGCGGATCAGGAAGTCTCAAATTAGGCTTGGCCTCTGGCTGTCGTGAAGGCGCTGCCAATTGATTTATGCAAGCTTGCTGCCTTTTACACTTTAGAATTTAACTTCAAGGCAATCACCACCATGGTGATAATGAAACCAAATATTAGTTGGGAGCCAAAATGGCGGGTCGATTTTTTCTTGTGATTCTGCTCGTGTTGAGCCATTTTGGTAGCGCCTGCGCTGCTGGTGGTGCTATAGAGGATTGCGCGCGGACCTACACCCTGGCGCTGCATGACCACGGACTGCTCTATTCTGCTGCCACAGATACCGGTATTGACAAGGATGTGGCAGACGAACTCATCCGTCGCAGTGGTTGCAAGGTGACGGTGAGCCTGATGCCGCGCTCGCGAATCTGGCAGCTGATAGAGTCCGGTGCGCTGGATTTCAGTCTTTCCGGGATTGCCAATGCTGATCGCGACAAGTTTGCCAGTTTTGCCTGGTACTTCAGTAATAAATATTACCTGCTGGTGCGTAACGATTCGGGGGTACGAAATTTGTCTGCCTTCGAGCAGAACGAGAGCTTGCAGTTGGGCGTGATTCGCAGCTTCAGGTACAGCCAGTCAGCTAATCGTCTGGTCGATAAATTGCAAGAATCCAATCGCCTCAGTCTAGCCGGCGGACTTGCGCCGCTGTACCAGACGCTGATGCTTGGGCGCGTTCAAGGCATGATCATTGAACCCTTCGATTTTCCAGCGCTGGAGGAGAAAAAAATTCGTGAGATGACCACCATACTTGAGTTCAGCGATGCACCTGTTCCACACGGGTTGATCATGTCCAACAAAGCCGTGCCGGCACAGCAACAGGAACAATGGCGTGCCATCGTCAGCAGCATGCGCTCTGACGGAAGCATGCGCCGGATTTTCGAAAAATATTTCAAACCTGAACTCGCTGCCTCCTTGGTGAATTTCTGATCTGGCCATGAACAGTGCCCGCATCCACAGCAAGACCACGCGCCTGCTCCTGGCCCTGTTGCCGTGGCTGATTCTGGTGGTCACGATCGGAGCCACCTGGTTCACTTGGGATCATGAACGCCAGACAAACCGCAAGGCGCTGCGCTCGCAATTTGATTTTTCCCTGCGCGAAACGGTCAGTCGCATCGAGCAGCGCGTACAGGGTTACGAGCAAATGTTGCGTGGAGTGCAGTCGCTGTTTGCCACGACGACTTGGAATAATCGCGCGGCAATGCACAACTATGTGGAAACGCTTCAGCTTGATGCCAATTTTTCCGGACTACAGGCCATCGGCGTGGTGGACTGGATTCCCGCTCAGGGCAAATCCGGGCACCTGGCGGCCATGCGCAACGCTGGTTTTCCGGACTACGCCATCGAACCTGCAGGAGTGCGCGACGAGTATGCCGTGATCGTCCAGAGAGAGCCCAATGTGGGACGCAATCGTGCGCCTCCAGGCAGCGACATCTGGTTGGATCCGGTGCGCCGACTCGCCCTTGAGAAGTCCCGCGATTCAGGTATGGCAGCAATTTCCGGAAAAGTTCAGTTGAAAACAGACACCGAAGCCGATGCCCCGCCCGGGTTCATTATGTATTTGCCAGTTTACGAGCAGGGTCAAGCGCATGACAGCGTCCAAGTGCGACGTGCCCAGTTGATCGGATGGGTCTATGCCGCCTTCCACATGAGCGATTTCATGGCTGGCTTGTATGGAACCCAGGTGCCCGGGCTGACGCTTGCCATATTTGATGGAACCGATGCCGATGGCACCGCCCTCTTGTACCGTACAGAGGGCAGTGCCGCCTTGGCCGGGCGAACCAGACCGACTGCAGTTAAAGCCAATGAATACATGGTTGTGGCAGGCCATAACTGGACGCTTTCACTGAGTTCGCAAGAGGCTTTCGAAGCCCGTTATGGTCGAGGCTTGGAATGGATGACAGCGGTGGCCGGGGTCGTTTTTAGCCTGTTGCTGGCCCTGCTAGCCTGGTTGATGATCAATGGTCGGGAACGGGCGTTGCGCCTTGCCGCATCGATGACTGAAGAATTGCGGCATATGGCACAACACGATTCTTTGACGAACATTCCCAATCGCGCCCTATTCAGTGACCGCCTGAAGCAGGAGTTGGCCCGTGCCAAACGACAAAGCGGTCGCTTTGCGATGTTATTTCTTGATCTTGATCATTTCAAACCCATCAACGACAACTTTGGTCACGACGTGGGTGATCAGGTCTTGCAACAGGTAGCCAGGCGGATCCAGGATGGTGTTCGCGCTGCAGACACGGTTGGGCGCATCGGCGGCGATGAATTTGTGGTGCTGCTGGCCCAGCTTGGCGAAGGCGACGTGATACTTGATCTGGCAGAAAAGCTGCAAGTGGTGCTGCGCCAGCCCTTCCTCGTGGCTGGGCATGAACTGGTAATCTCCTGCTGTATCGGGGTTGCTGTTTACCCTGAAGATGGTGACGATGCAGCAGCTTTGACCAAGGGTGCCGACGAAGCCATGTACCGCGCAAAGGAGGCCGGACGCGACTGCATCCGACGCTGCGGTTCAAGCGAGTGACATAGGCCGGACGGTCGCCATGACGTTCACCGCAAAATTTCCCAGTCCTGGGCCAGGGCTCAGCTCAGGTCAATGCGGCTTGGTCGGTGAACACGGATTTTGTCTGGAGCACCACCCGCTCAGCCCAGACGCAAACCGCTTTGCACATCAAACCAGTTGTTGTGGTTGCTGCTGACGGACAGACCCACGCTGTCACCTACTTTGACCAGGGTGCTGGGCGGCACTCGCACGGTGATCGGTCCAGCCAGCGTTTTGACTACCACATAAGTGTCCGCCCCGGTCGGTTCGACCAGCGTGACAGCGCCACGCCAATGGGTCTCGTCACTTAGGTGAATATGCTCGGGTCGCTGGCCCAGGCTGATTTTTCCGCGCGCCGGGCAGGGCAATTTCAGGCTTCCGCCTTCAAAAGAGAATAAGCCTGTATCGCCCGTGCCGCTAGCGCTACCAGCTATGAAGTTCATAGTTGGTGAGCCGATGAAACCAGCCACATACGTGTTCGCCGGGCGGCGATAAATGTCGTCTGGCGTGCCAATTTGCTGGAGGATTCCGTCCTTCATCACCGCAATGCGACTGCCCAGCGTCATGGCTTCGATCTGGTCGTGTGTCACATAGACGCTGGTGATGCCGCTGACTTGGTGCAGGCGTTTGATCTCGGCTCGCATCTCCACACGCAGTTTGGCATCCAGATTGCTGAGCGGCTCGTCAAATAAAAACAGTTGCGGGTCGCGCGCCAGTGCCCGTCCCATGGCCACGCGCTGGCGTTGACCACCCGAGAGTTGCGCCGGGCGTCGATCCAGCAAATGCTCAATTTGCAGCATGCCGGCGACCTCGGCTATGCGTTGGGTGCGCACATTTTTGGGAACCTTGCGCATTTCCAGGGCAAAACCAATGTTGTCAGCCACGCTCATGGTCGGGTAGAGCGCGTAACTCTGAAAAACCATGGCAATGTCGCGCTGCGCTGGAGCCACCCCGACCACGTTCTTGCCGGCAATGCGAACCTCACCCTCGGATGGCTCTTCCAATCCGGCGATGATGTTGAGCAGGGTTGATTTGCCGCAACCGGAAGGCCCGACAAGAATCAGGAATTCGCCGGGAGCGACATCGATGTCGATCTTTTTGAGCACCTCGACGGTTTTCTCGCCCTTGCCGAAAATTTTCCGAATGCCTGCAATTTGTAATGAAGCTGCCATGAGTTTTATCCTTTGACCGCACCAGCAGTCAGACCTTTGACGAAATATTGACCGGCCAGCACATACACCAACATGGTCGGCAAACCGGCAATCACAGCCGCTGCCATATCCACGTTGTAGCTTTTTACGCTGCTGCTGGTGTTGGCCATGTTGTTCAGACCAACGGTGATGGGCTTGCTGTCGGCACCACTGAATGCCACCCCAAACAGAAAATCGTTCCAGATGTTGGTGAACTGCCAGATCAGGGTCACCATCAGGATCGGCGTGGACATGGGCACCACAATGCGCCAGAAAATGCGCCAGAAACCGGCCCCGTCCATGCGCGCCGCGTTGACCAGCTCTTTTGGAATTGCCGCGTAGTAGTTTCTGAAAAACAGCGTGGTGCCGGCCAGTCCGGCAATGCAGTGCACCAAAATCAAGCCGCTCAGCGAGCTCGACAGCCCGAGGTAACCCAGCACCTGGCTCATGGGCAGCAACACCACCTGAAACGGCATAAACACCCCAAACAGCATGAAGCCAAACAACAACTCACTACCCCTGAACTTCCACATCGAAAGCACGTAGCCGTTAATCGCGCCCCAAGCGGTAGAAATCAGCACGGCCGGCACCGCCATGATGACCGAGTTGACAAAATAGGGCTTCAAGCCCCGGCAATCGACGCCGGTGCAAGCCGACGACCAGGCCAGTTGCCATGCCTCAAAATTGAGTGAATTGGGCAAGCTCAGCAGGTTGCCGGAGCGGATCTGATCGGCATCCTTGAACGAGGTCGCCAGCATTACATACAGCGGTGCCAGAAAAAATAGCGCTGCCAGCAGCAAAACGGCATAGATGGCCAGGCGGGGCAAGTGTTTAGCGGTCATGGGGTTTGGCGCGAAGTTCGCTGTAAAGGTAAGGCACAACAATGGCCGCCACGGTCGCCAGCATCATGGTGGCGCTGGCCGCGCCCAAGCCAATTTGGCCCCGGGTAAAGCTCATCACATACATGAAGGTGGCCGGCACATCGGACGAAAAACCCGGTCCACCTGCGGTCAGGGCCATCACCAGATCGAAGCCCTTGATGGACAGGTGCGACAGCACCAGAATGGTCGAGAACACCACCGGGCGCAAGATCGGCAAAATAATTCGCCAGTAAATGCGCGGCAATGAGGCACCGTCAATTTGTGCCGCCTTGATGATGCTGTCGTCGATGCCGCGTAAGCCGGCCAGCGACAACGCCATGGCAAAGCCGGCCGATTGCCAGATGCCGGCAATTACCACGCAGTAAATAGCCGTGTCGGATTGCACCAGCCAGTCAAATGAAAAGCTGGCCCAGCCGAGGTCGTGCATCAGTTTTTCCAGTCCAAGGCTGGGGTTCAAAATCCATTTCCAGGCAGTGCCGGTGACGATGAATGAGAGTGCCATGGGGTACAGGTAGACGGTGCGCAAGACACCTTCAAAACGGATTTTCTGGTCCAGAAAAATCGCCAGTGCAATGCCCAGAAACATTGAGCCACCGACATACAGCAGGCTGAAAATGCCCAAGTTTTTCAGGGCCACCCACCATCGGTCCATTTCCCAGAGCCGGGCGTACTGCTCCAGCCCGACAAACTCGTCGTAATTGGGCAGCATGCGGGAGCCGGTGGCCGAGAGCACGCCGTTCCAGATCATGAAGCCATAGATGAATGCGAACCCCAGGACAAAGCCAGGGGCGATCACCAGTTTTGGCAAAATGTTTTCAAAAGATTTCATGGTGTTGATCTTGGTTTTCTGCGCGAATAGCTTTTGTGGTTTGTGTTACTTTGAAGTCACAACCTGTGTGAGTTCACTGCCAGCTTTCTTTGTAAATTCACCGTTTTCGATTTACCTTTGTTGCCCCCACTCTCTCCCCACCGGGCGAGAAAGGGAGCCTGACAGCCACATGTGGCCGGCTCTCAGTGGGCTGAAATGTGAAGCACAACGGACTGGGTCATACCTTCAGATGCCAAATTTTGTGCAGATTTCATATTGGTAAAAACACCTTCTGGAGCTTGCTGGGGTTGCGTGAGTTGCTATTCATTTCATTTCAATTCAATTCTTTGGTTTCTTGGTTTGCAGTTGTTATTGTTTGCGCCAGTGTCCCCACTCTCTCCCCAACCCTCTCTCGCCCCACCGGGCGAGAAAGGGAGCCTGACAGCCACAAGTGGCTGGCTCTCAGTGGGCTGAAATGTGAAGCACAACGGACTGGGTCATACCTTCAGACACCTCGTCAACTTGGTTTCAAAATTTATACAACTGAACTGAACTGAACTGAACTGAACCAGTTTGCTTCCAACTTTATAGCTACTCATGCAATTCTGACGTGCTCTAGAAGTTGTTTTCCCACCATCAATAACGTCCTTTATTTGGCGTCTGGAGGTATTACCCAGTCCGTAGTGCGCTAAATTCCAGCCCACAAAGCGCCGGCCACATGTGGCTGTTAGGCTCCCTTTCTCGCCCGGTGGGGCGAGAGAGGGCGGGGGGAGAGAGTGGGGCAACTAGCGCAAATAAAAAACCGATGAACTTACCAACCAAGGTGCCCGCGAACGCACATCGGTTGTGACTTCAATCAATCAATCAATCAATCAATCAATCAATCAATCAATCAATCAATCAATCAATCAATCAATAAGCCACACACCGACTAAAAATCAGCCAACTGACTACTTGGTAGCCGCCGCCTTGGCAATATTCTTCACACCATCGGCCACCGAAATCTTGTCATCGTTCCAGAACTGGCTGACCGCATCCTTAATCGCGCCCTCGGCGGCTGGCTTGATGGCCATGCCATGGGCAACGGAAGGCACCAGGCCACCAGTTTTGGCTGTATCAACAAAGTCTTTGCTGGATAACTTGGCGCAGTCGTCAAACTTGGCCATGCTCATGTTCAGGCGCACCGGGATCGAACCCTTGTTCAGGTTGAACACCTCCTGGAACTCTGTGCCCATGATGGCTGCAGCCAGATCGCCCTGGGCTTTTTGCGCTGCCGCATCTTTGAGCTTGAACATGGCAAAGGAATCCACGTTAAAGGTATAGGCATTGGCTGTGCCTGGGGCCGCAGCGCAGATGTAGTCTTTGCCCGGCACCTTGCCGGCGGCGGTGAACTCGCCTTTGGCCCAGTCACCCATGAACTGGAAGGCTGCCTTTTCCTGAATCAGCATGGCCGTGGCCAGATTCCAATCGCGCCCGGGGGCTGCTGCGTCGGTGTAACTCTTGACCTTGCGGAAGGTTTCCAGCGCTTTGGTCATGGTCGCGCTGGTCAGGGCCTTTTGATCGAGCTTAATGAACGCCTCACTGTAAAACTTGGCACCGCCAACACCCAGCACCACCGACTCAAAGGTAGTGAAGTCTTGCCAGTTTTGGCCACCATGCGCGACCGCAATCAGGCCGGCTTTTTTTACTTTTTCAGCAGCCACAAAAAATTCGTCCCAGCTCTTGGGAGCACCGGCTACGCCAGCCTTTTTCAGCACGGCAGCGTTGGCCCACATCCAGTTGACGCGGTGCACATTCACCGGAGCCGCCACGTAGCTGCCTTTGTACTTCATCACATCAGCGACGACACCGGGCAGCAGGCTATCCCATTTTTCTGCTTTGGCGGTTGCATCAAGATTAGCTAGCACGCCCTCACTGGCCCATTCCTGAATGGCGGGGCCTTTGATTTGAGCGGCAGCCGGCGGATTGCCTGAGACCACACGGCTCTTGAGTACAGTGGCAGCGTTGTCGCCACCGCCACCCGCCACCGCAAAATCTTTCCAGACGTGACCTTGGGCCTGCATGATCTTCTTCAGCTCTGCCGCCGATTTGGCTTCGCCGCCGGAAGTCCAGTAGTGCAAGACTTCTACCTCGCCAGCGAGGGCCGCCGTGCCACCGACTACCAATGCAAGGGCCATGGCCAATTTGGAAAGCTTCAACATGTGATCTCCTGATTTGTCTGCCCGCTTAGCCCAATAGGCTGTGAGGCAATGGTTGCTTCGGGCAGACACCGTGTTGCTCGAATTAATTAATTGTTAATTAATTTAACAAGCCTGACTATCAGGACTTACCCTTGGTTCAGTGAATTCCGCACAAAATCCGAGCTAAACCACGAGCGCCAGCGCACCAAAGTCCCCGACCCGCTCGCCCAGACCGGCGCTGACCAGTTCGCAGCCGTTACTTAACGCTGGCAGTTTGCCCTGTACATAGGCCCGCAGTTTGGGCAGAAGGTAGTCTCGGTGGTGCCAATAGACGCTGCCGCCAATGCTGATGCGTTGCACATCAAGCGTGGCAATCAGGTTGTAGAGCATCCGCCCCATCACCTGGCACAAATCGTTAATAATCCTTGCAGCGCTAGTGTCACCTGCATAAGCCGCTTTGAATAACATAGCGGCATCGGCATAACCTGCGGCCGAAAAGCGCCGCGCAATGGCGTTCCCGGCAACCAGACCTTCGACATCACCGATATTGCCGCAACCGCACAGCGCATCGCTGTTGTCGCTCACAAACAGGTGGCCGGCGTGACCGGCGTTACCGTTTTTACCGCGCAGCACATGGCCATCAACACACAGTCCAGTGCCAATACCGGTGCTCCAGGTGACATAGGCACAGTTGGCTATGGGTACGCCATTGACTTGCAAGGCACCCCAGCGGCGTTCAGCTTCAAGGGCACCAATGCCATCGTTTTCTACCCTGACATGGGCAAACCTGGCGCGTAGCGGGGCTTCCAGCAAGGCGGTTTGCCAGTCGTTGGGGAGGCCGCGCGCGGTGCCTGCCATGCCGCCGCAAATGTTGGGGGCTGCCAGCTCGACCAGTCCAGCACACAGCACAAAGGGCCCACACGAGGACACGCCGACGCGTGCAATGTCTTGCAGCGCCACACCCGCCGCAGTGCAGCTTTGGCCCACCATTCGAATAATCTGCTGTGCCAGCGCATCATTGCTGCCAGTGGTGGCGGTAGGCTCGGCGACTTTGCCGCGAATGCCCTGCGCATCAACAATGTTGACGGCCACCTTGGTGCCGCCAATATCAACACAGGCCACCGGTGCACTGCCTGCCGGCAGGCAAAAATCATGAGCTAAAAAATTAGTGGTCATCAAAGTTAATCCAAAAAAACAGGGTTACACCCGGCCATAGTCATCACCCAGGCGCTCGATGTCGTCCTCGCCCAGGTAGTCGCCAAATTGCACTTCCAGAATCAGCAGCGGCTGCTGGCCCGGGTTGGCCAACCGATGCGCCAGCCCCTGGGCAATGTCGCAATGCTGCCCCGCGCTCAGATTAAAGGTCTGCTCCCCCAGCGTGACGCACGCCAGCCCTTGCAACACGACCCAGTGTTCGTGGCGATGGTGGTGTTTTTGCAAGCTGATGCGCTGTCCGGGATGCACGCCAATGTGCTTGATCTTGTGGCCGGGCAGCTCCGACATCGTTGCATACCAACCCCAGGGTTTAGGGGTGAGTTGGCTGTTGTCGGAGCTTGTGGAAAGCAGGGTTGAAAAGTGCGGTTGCATGGGCGCGATACTAAACGTTTGCTGATCCGCAGGTTACCGGCGCATTACAGCCTGCGCGCAGCTTTGGTACCAGTCCGTCACTGGGCAGCAGCGGCTTGCACTTGCACCAGGCAGTCATAGAAGGTCGGGCCCTGGCCCAAATCGGTGAGCTTCTGGCTGGTCAGCTGATTCACGTTGGTGCCCTCCAAGCCCATTTTTCGCCACCAGACACCCAGACCATTGACCACACCGGGGCGCGCCCGCTCGCTGACCAGTAACTGGCAATGGTAGGTGCCGCGCTGGTTAAAAACGCACACCGTGCTGCCCGACGCAAGACCACGAGCGGAGGCATCGTGGGCATGCATTTCCAAAAGCGGTGTGCCTTCAAGCTCGCGCAGACTTTTGACATTGACAAAACTGGAGTTCAAAAAGTTACGCGCTGGCGGCGAAATCATGGCCAGAGGGTAGCTCGCAGAGGTGTTGGCCGCCTCGTGGTTGGGCACATGGTCGGGCAGTCCATCCTGGCCGCTGGCTGCTAGGCGTGCGCTGTAAAACTCGCACTTGCCGGAAGGTGTGGGAAAGTTGCCCTGCGCGAACGGTGCCTCGGGCGTGTTCAAGGTGGCAAAGCCCTGGCTTAACAAGGTCGCAAAATCAACGCTTTCGCCAAAAGCCTGGCGACACAGGTCGTCATCGCTGTCCTTGAAACAGGCATCGGTCAAA
Organism: uncultured beta proteobacterium; assembly: GCA_903927495.1. Taxonomy (GTDB): domain Bacteria; phylum Pseudomonadota; class Gammaproteobacteria; order Burkholderiales; family Burkholderiaceae_C; genus Rhodoferax. Next base: position 1,609 of record CAIYNH010000103.1, on the reverse strand, counting down.
CCCATGTGCGCGGCCAGTTCACGAAAAATCTGGGTATTGGGTTTGGCCTCACCGCACGGGGCAATGGCCGGGCGGTTCAGCAGCACATCGGTATGTCCGTAGCTGGAATGAACGTCCCAATGCTCCAACTGGGTGGTGGCGGGCAGGATGTAATCTGCGTAATCAGCGGTATCGGTCTGAAAATGCTCCAGCACCACGGTGAATAAGTCTTCCCGTTCAAAGCCTTGTACCACCCTGGCCGAATCGGGCGCGATGGCCACCGGGTTGCTGTTATAGACCAGCAGGGCAGCGATGGCCGGGCCAAATTCCGGGCTGCTTGGGCGCAACAGGTCATCGCCGATGCTGCTCATATTAATTGTGCGCGGGGTGTGCCCTGACAGCAAATCCGGGCGTTGAAGCGCTGCGCGTTGCACCGGAAAATTGCCCGAACTCGACAACAGTACGCCACCGGCGCGGTTTCGCCAGGCCCCAATCAGCGCCGGCAGCGAGGCAATCAGGCGTACCGCATTGCCACCGCCATGCACCCGCTGAACGCCATAGTTGACACGGATGGCAGCCGGCTCGCGACGGGTTGCGCAGGCACCATAAGCTTTGGCCAAGTCACGGATTTGTTCTGGTGTGATCCCGCAGACGGCTGCCGCACGCTCAGGATTCCATAGCAGCGCACGCTCTCTGAGCTTGCTCCAGCCGAGTGTGTAATGCTCAAGATAAGCGTGATCAAGCCAGTCATTTTGAATCAGCTCGTGCATCAGCGCTAACGCCAAAGCGCCGTCGGTGCCGGGTAGCAGGGCAATGTGCTGGTGGCATTTATCGGCGGTCTCGCTTTTGCGCGGGTCAATGCAGATCAGCCTGGCACCATTGCGTTTGGCTTGATTTGCGTAGCGCCAGAAATGCAGGTTGCTGGCAATCGAATTGCTGCCCCAGATCAGGATCAGTTTGGACTCGGCAAAAAATTCAACGCGCATGCCAAGCTTGCCGCCCAAGGTATGCACCAGCGCTTCGCCGCCGGCAGCAGAGCAGATGGTGCGGTTGAGCTGGGAGGCCCCCAGTTTATGAAAAAACCGCGCCGCGATGCTTTCGCCCTGCACCAGGCCCATGGTGCCAGCATAGCTGTAGGGCAGGATAGCTTGCGGATCACGCCGGGCAATGGTCTGCAATCGCTCGGCAATGTCGGTCAGTGCGGCATCCCAGCTGACCCGTTCAAACTGGCCCGAGCCCTTGGGGCCGACGCGTTTCAAGGGATGCAAAATGCGCTCAGGGTGGTAAGTCCGCTCGGTGTAGCGCGACACCTTGGTACACAGCGCACCATCGGTATGCGGATGCGCCGGGTTGCCATGCACCTTGATGGCGATGCCGTTTTGCACGCTGGTCAGCATCGAGCAGGTGTCAGGGCAGTCATGCGGGCAAGCACCCACAATGTGAGAGATGGGCGCGGCGCTGTGTATAGTCGTGTCAGTCATGGTGGCCAATCGAGTTGAGGCATGATTGTGGCTGATGAACCTCAGGAACCCCTGAATCGGGTTGGATTTTCACACTGTGCAGAAGTCAAGGCATGCAGCATGTGGATTTTTTGCCAGTTCGAATATTTTCGAGCTAGCCATTGAGTCTT
>CAIYNH010000102.1 GCA_903927495.1 uncultured beta proteobacterium | reverse complement strand
TTTCGTCAGTTGCCATGTCGTTCACCCTTCCAATTGAGGTCATTACTCCTCAGGCTTTTTTCAATCTTCAATGCATATTTTGCATTGTGCGTGCCGTATTGGCATTCGAAAATCGGTACCCCGTCGATAGTCGCCTGAATACGCGATTGCCGATCGAGTTCGATAAAATCTCCTGGCTTCATTGCCAACAGCTGCTCCACCGTGGCATCCGCATGCGCCAGTTCAGCCACCAGTACGACTTCAGCCGCCTGAATTTCTTGCGTCAGCACATTCACCCAACGACGATCTACCTCAATCGAATCACCCTGAGTAGACGAGTAAAGCACATCGCGAATTGGCTCAAGCGTTGCATAAGGCATGCAAAAATGGATCGAACCGGTGATTTCTCCAATTTCGAGTTGAAACGATGTCGAAATAATGATTTCACTGGGTGTTGCAATATTGGCAAACTGCGGCTGCATTTCAGAGCGCTGGTACTCGAGCTCCAGAGGGTAAATTCCGACCCAGGCTTTTTTATATTCAGCGGTGATGACATCGACCAAACGGTTAATTACCCGCTGCTCGGTGGCAGAGAAATCACGTCCTTCAATGCGCGTTTGAAATTTTCCGATGCCACCATACAAAGATTCAATCACACCAAACACCAGCGCTGGCTCGCAGACAACCAAACCGCTGCCACGTAGCGGGCGAATCGCCACAATATTGAAATTGGTAGGAACCGCCAATTCACGCAAAAAAGCGCTGTAGCGCTGCACAGTCACTGGTCCAACTGAAATTTCAGGGCTTCGGCGAATAAAGTTAAATAATCCAACGCGCAAATTACGGGCAAAGCGCTCATTGACGATCTCCATGGTGGGCATGCGCCCACGCACGATACGCTCCTGGCTCGAAATGTTGTAGGGCCGAACTTCGCCACTCTCATGAACCTCTTCAACAAGCTTTTGACTCTCCCCTGTGACACCTTCAAGCAAGGCATCAACTTCCTCTTGGGATAAAAACGACTCACTCATGGCCAAAGCACCAACGCATCATTGAACAATCAGACTAGAAAACAAAACACCAACCACAGGAAAATCCACGGCTTTCTTTTTTGATTTCTTTTTCTTGGCGGCAGTCCCTTCATCGACTTCACCGCCACCAAAAGGAATCGATGCCTCGCGCAATATATCCTCGATCAACTTCTGTTTACCCTCGGCTGACAGCAACTCCTCAGACGTTCTTTGCGAGATCAACATAAGTACGGCACTTCGAATGGTTGGTAAATACGCTTTTACGGTATCCGAAGCATGCGCATCCAAAACCTCAAAAGTGATGCCAATTTGAGCCACCTTCTCACCGCCAGGATCAGCCAGATTGACAACCATGTTATCCAAAGGCAAGTAAACAGGCGGTGTCTTGGCCGCCCCATGGGCTGACGTTGCGGTATGGGTCGCTGGTTCTGCGCCATCAGCTTCTGCCGCTGCTGCTGCAGCGCGTTGCTTCATCACAAAGAATCCGCCACCGCCTAGCGCCAGAGCAAGTACCACCCCAATGATGATGAACAGCTTCTTTTTGCCTTTGGCCGGCGCTGGTTTGGCGGCTTCAGCCTCTTCAGGTTTTGTAGCCACGGTCTTTCCTTCAAAAAATTAGGAGTTGCTCATTATTCAGCACTTACTGAGCCTCAATTGCAGAGTAAACATAAAAAATACATGGCACCTGTTCCATTCTCAAATCCAACTTCAGGCAAAGACATCCAACGATCGACCAACCGAAGAGGTCGTGACCCTTGAAGTGGTCTGGGCAACGGTCTCAATTCTGACAAAGGAGGCCTGCCTGGGAGGCGTAGCTTGCCGTTGTTCATTTCTCTGAGAACCATCCCTGCCGGACGATCCAACCGAAACACCAGTCAAATTCAAACCTTCCATCGAAAGCACCTCTTTGAGATGTGATGTTGCACCTTCAAGCGCCAACCGCACATCTGCCTGATCCGTGCGAAATTCAATCTGCGCCTGATCCCCGTTGAGTGAAATACTGACCTCAACCGGATCACCTCCAAAACCGTCAAGTTTCAATTCAGCGCTCTGTATGCCCTGCGTTACCCAATAACTCACCGTCTCCGCCACTGCACCTTCAGGTACCATCGCCGAAGGAGCTGTCACTTCAAAACTGCTATCCGTTCGGCCATTCGATGTCGCAAAGGACTGCCCAAAAGCACCATCCACCCCCGAACCTGGCATACCATTTGCAGACTTTGAAGCAGTTCGCTCATGCGAGCGAACCAATATGTCGCTGGCACCGCTTAGCACCAATGCACCGGCAACATCATTGCCGGTCGTCATCGCAGCCATTGCGGCGGGTAATTTATTCTCTCGAAGCTCGGACTGTACAGCAGTCAATGACTGCAATTGGGATGTATTTTTGTGCCCCGCAGAGCTTAGTCCTGATGAAACATGCTGCTGATCTGATGCAAACTGTTCCGACAACATCTTCATCGTACTTGTTTTTTCATCCGAGTCAGTCAACCCAATCCCAGAAAATACTTTCTGGTTGGCATCATGTGTGAACAATCCAACTTTGCCCTTTGCGTCACCGGGCAAACTACCCTTTGAGGCTTTTCCCATTCCATTGGCCATCACCCCATCCAATGACCCGGCATCACCCACCGCTTGCATCGTCAACTTTGCCTCGGATCCTGACAATAGAACTGCCATTTGTTCAGCACCAGCAGAACCAGCCCATGGTTGCCCCGGAACCATGGAAGCGTCCACTGCGTTGCCAAGACTATTTGAATCCGGTGGCTGCAGCAATATATCCGATCCATTATTTTCCGTATTTGCGTCAGTCAGCATATTCATAAGTGCAGAAAATCCGCCACCCGCATCGTTCGCCAAAGCATCGGGCTTGCCCTTTTGTTTTCCGCAGCGCTGCGCAGCCCCTGTGACTGCATTGTTTTCTTGCGGTGCCTTACTCAGTTCGATAGTCATTGCATGTCCTCGGTTATATGTCGCATTTGTCGCTGGATTTGCAACGCCGCAAACTCATCCATGTGTTTTTGATCACGGCGTTGGTGTTGCTTAACCATATCCGCCTGTCTGTTAGCTACCAGTTTCTTTAGGCTAGCCAGGCGAAGTTCAGTTTGAATGAGAAGTTGCTTGGCCACATCCACATTTCTTCGCTTACTTTCCAAAACCCCTTCTTGCAGGCCAATGGTCTGATACAAACGCCCCACAAACTGATAATGGTGATGCAGCAGTTCTGGCGTAGTACTTTGCTGTGCGCCTTGAGTCCAACGCTGCTCAATCTCACCCGCATACTGCCGCAGTTGCCTCATTTGATCCATCGCATAAGCCTGCCCCTGCATGGCTTTTTGCCAATTTTCCATAGCCTGATCCCGTTTGACATTTGCCAAGTTGATCGCCAGCAACAAACTTGATGAAGTAGACATACTCAACTCTATTGCTTATTGTGTTGGATCAAGCCACGCGCGAATTTTGAAGCGAAGCACCCATATCGCGTACGCTATTCTGAAAATTGGCAGCTTCAAACATGTCTTGCTGGAGAAACTTTGACATGCTGTCATGCAGCGCAATGGATTCATCCAATGCGGGGTCTGATCCACCAACATAGGCACCAATCTGAACCAGATCTCGTCCTTTTTCATAGCGTGAATACACTGCCCTGAAACGCCGGGCCAACTCAAAATGCTCCCGCGTCACCACGTTATGCATCACCCGGGAAGCCGATTGCTCAATATCGATCGCCGGGAAATGGCCGGATTCAGCGAGCGAGCGCGAAAGCACAATATGACCATCCAGGATGGCTCGCGCGGCATCAGCTATCGGATCCTGCTGGTCATCACCTTCCGCCAGCACTGTATAAAAAGCCGTTATCGATCCGACTCCATTCAGTCCGTTACCACTACGCTCAACCAGTTGAGGCAGCTTGGCAAAACACGACGGCGGATAACCCTTGGTGGCCGGTGGTTCACCTATAGCCAAGGCAATCTCGCGCTGTGCCATGGCGTATCGGGTCAAAGAATCCATGAGTAACAACACATGTTTGCCCTTGTCGCGAAAACTCTCGGCAACGGCTGTGGCATAAGCCGCCCCCTGAAGACGTAACAGCGGCGGCGCATCGGCAGGAGCGGCCACCACCACAGCCCGGGCACGGCCTTCTTCACCCAATATATCCTCAATAAACTCTTTGACTTCACGGCCACGTTCACCAATCAGACCCACCACAATCACATCAGCCTTGGTGTAGCGCGCCATCATTCCAAGCAGCACGCTTTTACCCACACCGGATCCAGAGAACAGCCCCAGTCGCTGACCCCGCCCGACTGTTAATACCGCATTGATGGCACGAACCCCGGTATCCAGAGTCTCCCGAACTGGCGCCCTATCCATGGCGTTGATGGGCTTACGATCCAAGGGCACGGAAGCAACCTCCAAGAGAGGCCCCTTGTAGTCCATCGGCGCACCGTGTGCGTCTACCACTCGTCCCAACAATCCATCCCCCAACGGCAAGCGCAGCACGCCGTAACCGGTGGCTCGCTCTACTTGGCGGCGTTCACCCAATCGTGGCACAGTGACGTAGGCTGGCGCTGGCTCCACACTGGCACCGCTAGACAACCCATGGACATCGCCTGCCGGCATCAAGAAAGCTCGGTCATTCGAGAAACCTACCACTTCAGCCAGCACCGGCGGCTGGGACTTCATGGACACCAAGCACTGGGAACCCACCGGCACGCGAATACCTACTGCCTCCAGAACTAAACCGGTCAAGCGTGTTAGCGTGCCACGCACCTCCAGGGTGCTACCGGTTTGCACTCGTTTTTTTGCATCGTGCAAAAATGCTTGCCAAATCAAAGCAGCATCAGCTTGGCTCATTGGACTCGTCCCAATCAATGCTCAGACCCAAATTGGCAACAGCCCGTTGCCATCTTTTCTGCAGACTACCGTCAACCACCGTACCCG
>CAIYNH010000101.1 GCA_903927495.1 uncultured beta proteobacterium | reverse complement strand
GGAGAATGCAACTGGTGCCACTTCTTGGAAGGCATTCAAAAGCTCGCTGTGCCCGTCCAATGGGTAGGATGTTAAATAATAGAGACGCCCCTGAGCAGTTTTGGCTAGCCCTGATTTCAGACGCTCTGTCCAGTGAAGCTTGCCAAGCTCTCCTGCAACTAGAAACAAAATGAGGGCATTGCTGAGGTGGATCGTCTCGTCGGCATGAACAAGCTTAAGCTTTCTTGCCATTACGATTTCAGATACCGAACTCCATGGATAGTTCCTGGAAGAGCCATTGAATCCGTGTGTGATTCGCAATCCGGCTTCATCAGCAGAGAGAAGTATCGCACCGTTGTCCTGAGTCAATTTCCGAACGAAGCCCGGAAAGCGTACAAGTATTGCTGCCCCTGCGAGACCGAAAACAACGCTAAAGTACCAAAATGCAGTCTGATGCGTTGCCAGACTGACGAATGCAAGCGCCACACCCAAACAGGCCGAGCAAGCCAAGGCTGCCAGTGCAAGAGCATGCCATTTCTCACGGTATACCCATACCTTTTGGGAGGCTTTTCCAACGAGTAGTGCCATAGTTCGACCAATTTTCAGTGTGCAATGGAAAGCGGGGGGGTGGTATGACAAGTGAAGAATGGCTGCATGCCGAATGAGCAATCACGCTTTACCGCAGCTCAATGCGAGCGCATGTAACGTGTTACTGGCAAGTCATTTTCCAATATGTGGTAATTCAACCATTCGTTGATTACCTCGAATACAGTCACTTTCTCGCACTGCCCTTGGGAAGCATCGTCAAGCAATTTTGCAAAACTCTCAATGGAATCTTGGTGATCGACTCGATGTTCATTGAGCGTGGGACAAGCATTCGCTTTAAGGGTTTGTTCCTCAAGAATATTATCCTCCTGGAACTGGTTCTCGATATCTGCGAGAATATCCCGGACCAGCAGACTGTTAGCGCTATACGTCGCGAGCGCCGCGAGCAAACTTCGACCAAGCACCAGCAAGACGATGTGCTGTTCATCTGGCTTACCCACACTGGCTATTGGAAGCCAATTTGGGATGCAGGCCATTGTTGAAAACATCGGTGGGGAGACTGTTCGTTTCGCGCAGCATACTATCATGGCCACTCACTCTCTATCCGAGTAAAACGCAAAGTTATTCTTTCCCGTTCGTTTGACCGAATACATGGCCTTGTCGGCAGCGCTGAGTAATGAATCCACATCACGCCCATGCGTTGGGTAGACCGCAATTCCAATGCTGACACCAACTCGAAGTTGATACGTTTCAAATGTCACTTCATGACTTACGGCTTCAATAATGCGAAGTGCAATATGCTGCGTCTCGATTTCTGAAGCTTGGCGTGCAAGTACCACCACAAATTCATCCCCGCCCATTCTGGCCACTGTATCTTCAAGACGCAATTGCCCCTTCAAGCGGTTTGCAATTTCTCGTAGCAAGAAATCCCCGGCATCATGACCATAGGTGTCATTGATTGTTTTGAATCCGTCGAGGTCGACAAACATTACCCCGATGGGATCGAGCGTGCGCTGCGACCAGGCAATCGCGAGTTCCAGCCTGTCTTTACCAAGTCTCCACAGGGGAAGACCAGTTAGTTGGTCGTGGTGCGCCAAT
>CAIYNH010000100.1 GCA_903927495.1 uncultured beta proteobacterium | reverse complement strand
GTCAGCATTACGCGCTCAGTGAATTCAGCTGTGGAGCAAACGTCTCGGGAGCTCAACCACGTCGCCTCAGTTGACTACAAGGCGACTTTACCTTTCCTGACGGTCAACCAAAAGATCAATTCTGACTTATCGGTTTACGGGCAATATGCCAACGGTTTTCAAATACCTGACCTGAAGACGTTCTACATCGCCAACCCAAGCAAAAATAGCTCTGAACCTCAAAAATCCACCAACTATCAAGTCGGCATTGTTAGCAAATCAGACCGCATGACGTGGGATGCCGACATTTACAGAATCGAATTCACGAACAAGATTGTTTCAAACAACCTGGCTGGTGCAGATGCAGCGTTTATCAATATTGGCGGTGCAACTTACCAAGGTGTTGAGGGGCAAATGGCCTATGTGATTGGCAGCGGTTTCTCAGCATATGTCAACGGCTCCATCAACAGTGCAACGGCCAGTGATACGGGTCAGCAAATTTCAGGTGCGCCTGAAATGACGGCTGCAGTGGGGGGTCTTTACAGCCAAGGTGCATGGTCTGGTTCGTTGATTTACAAGTACACCGGTGCCGTTCGTCAGAAAGACTTTGATGCAACCAAAGCGGCTATTGGCGGCGTGCCATATTTTGACTACTACCAGACACCGGCGTATGGAAATCTGGATTTGGGAGTGGCTTATACGATCAAAAATTTTGGCACTTTCGCCAAGTCGGCCAAGGTGCAATTCAACGTGTTCAATTTACTTGACAGTCAAACCGTTACATCGATCAGTACCGGCAAGACTCTGCCCTATGACACCTACATTTATCAGGCTCCACGGAGTGTGCAAGTTTCCCTCAAAGCGGAATTCTGAACATGACCTTGTCTAGGCTTTACGAGCTAGCCAACCACTCAGGAGGCACTCTCTATTTGATGTGCTTCTTGCTGTTGGTCGCACTAACCGTCATTATTGAGCGCAGCCGATATCTTTCATCGATGCAGCAGGGCGGAGATGAATTGATTGACTTGCTACACGCCAATGCACCAATACAAGGTGACACCATGAAACAGGCACTTCAAACTCACGCAAAGTTGCCACATATCAGCCTGTTTCAGGCCTCACTGATAGAGCCTATGGATTCCGAGCGTGACACCTGTGCTGGTCATCTGGAAGAAGCTGTGATGCGAGAAGTGCCAACGTTGGATCGATCACTTTGGGTACTCGACACCGTGATCACACTGGCACCTTTATTGGGGTTGTTCGGCACCATTGTCGGTATGTTCGGTGCATTTGCTGTGCTGGGTGATGTGCAAAATGGTGCGAGTCAAGTCACCGGCGGTATCGCAGAGGCACTGATCGCAACCGCATCAGGTTTACTGATTGCAATGATCGGGTTGGTGTTTTTCAATTGGCTCAATACCAAAGTGCGTGTCATCGTGCATCAAATGGAAACCATCAAGCTGATGTTGCTCAATCGTCGCTTTGGCGCGGTCCCGGTTCCGGGTACGCGAGCTGTTCTGAAAGCCGTGTAGTTATGCGTTATTTCGAGACACGCAAAGCACGCATTGAGATCATTCCAATGATCGACATCATGCTATTTCTGCTGGTTTTCTTCGCCATGCTTACCCTGCGCATGATTCCTACAACTGGTCAACTATCCAAGCTTCCGACGAGCAGTACGGCAGCTGCGATTCCTGCACCCAAGCTGTTGATTGAAATTCGATCGGGAGGACTCCTTTTTATTGAAGGTCAACCAGTAACTGCTGAGCAGATCAGCGCTCTGGTTCGTCAACGAGATCCAACCAGGCTAGCGGTCACCATCGCAGGTAATGACGATGCCTCGCTGCAACATGTGATGTCTGTGATTGACGCAGTTCGCAAGGGCGGCGCGACGCAAATCGGACTCGCAGCGCGCCAGGTCGGATCTTGAACACATCAACAACTTTTGTGACGACTCCTAAGTTGGATCGCAGTCCTTATTGGCGTGCCTTCGGAAAGGCTCTGGGTCTTGAAGTCGTCTTGCTGACGACAGCGGTTGCTTGGGTTGTGACGCATCCACCCAAAACCATTGAAACCTTTACACCATTGATGATTGAATCTTCAATTCCGCAGATCACAGAAAAACCACCTGAACCAGTGATACCAAACGCAAAAACACCGCCGACAATTCAAACACCGCCACGGATAACGCCAGTAGCATCACTGCACCCACCGCAAATGGTGTCCACACCAGTACCTGCATCTGAGGTTGAACCTCAACAGGATGTCATGGAAGTGCCGTTACCATCCGCACAGTCAAGCGCGTTTTCGTCGCCTCAATCAGTGCCCTCGGTCGCCTTGCCAACTCAGTCTGGCGTTGATCCAGCGACCGCCTATAACGCCAAGCTGTCTGCAGCTGTGCAGGCGGCGTTTGAGGTTCCTGCAACCGCGTCCGCTTTGAACTTCAAGGGGCGAACCCGACTTGAGTTCACTTTGCGGGATGGTGTTGTGTCACAAATTCGCGTGATCCAGAGCAGTGGCTTGGGAGCAGTGGATCGCGCGGCGGTCAAAGCCGTGCAAGCTGCAGCCTATCCACCGCCACCGTCAGCATTGCAGGGTAAAGAAGGCAGCTATCAAATATGGGTGGCGTGCTTTTAGATACGCGGTGCTTGTGCGCCCCGACATCGCAACCTTCTCAAGTAACAGGATTGCACGATGAAACTCCAAAATTTTGTTAATTTGGCCATAACACTGCTCACATTACTGGTACCGTTTTCATGCTTTGGCCTGATAGAAGCTGTGGTTGAACCGGACACCATTTTCACAGTGCAAGCAGAAGGTCAGCGCGCCATCTTACGAACGTTAACCCGTTCCTCTATTTGCCCAAAAGTAGTGTGGGACAGTAAGGTTGAACAAGTCATGACCTTACGCGTCGGTACTGCAACAATTCCTGTGCGCAGTGATAGCACGCAAATTGACCGCAAAGATGCCATATTTGATGTGACGACATGCGAAGCCATTTGGCCAAGGGGTGTCAAACAAGCCCGCATTGCAAGTCGTGAAGTGCAAGGTCCGCGATCCGATATTCAACGCATCGTCCTCATTGCTGATACGGGCTGTCGCATGAAAGCCTCAGAAAACGCGTTTCAGCCCTGCAACGACCCGATCAAATGGCCTTTTGCCCAGGTGGCAAAAAGTGCTGCGGCACTTAAGCCAGATCTAGTGATTCACATTGGAGATATTCATTACCGAGAAAGTCCTTGCCCAAAAGGCAATTCAGGTTGCGCCAACGCAGCTTGGGGCTATGGTTTTGATGCGTGGCAAGCTGATTTCTTCAGCCCCGCCAAACCATTGCTGGCCTCAGCTCCCTGGGTTTTTGTGCGAGGCAACCATGAGTCATGCGCGCGCGCCGGTCAAGGCTGGTTCCGTTTTATCGCTGCTGAACCATGGACACTCTCTCGCTCCTGCAACGACCCGGCAGATGACCATGATGCGGACTATTCAGAACCCTACGCTGTTCCACTAGATGCTCATTCGCAGTTTGTTGTTTACGATTCTTCGCGTACCAATGGCAAGCCTTTTTTGACGACAGACCTGTCATTTGGCAAGTACACAAGCCAATTGAAATCAGTTAGCCAACTGGTTCAGAAAAGACCGAACAGCTTTTTCATGAGTCATCATCCGCTGTTGGCGGTTGTGTCCGGTAAAAATGCAATCCCATTCAAGCTGGCAGGCAATGAAGGATTGCAATCGGTTTTTGAGGCCGCCTACCCGGAGCGACTTTTCCCGGAAGGCGTCTCGGTGTCACTGCACGGGCATGTGCATTTGTTTGAGGCGATTAGTTTCAAGAGCAAGCACCCGGTATCGCTGGTGTTGGGCAACTCAGGCTCCGCCAACGAGGGCCGGGTGCCAGAAACTTTGCCGGTGGGGACTGAGCTTTTCAAAGGCGCACTGATTGAAGACTACATCAGCCGTGCCGACTATGGTTTTGCCACGCTGGACCGCGTGGGCCCCAAAGCGAATGGTGAATGGCGTTTGACGGAATACACCACGATGGGACAAGCCGTTATTGAATGCACCCTCTCGGACAGCAAGAGTCACTGCACCAAATTAAATTCACCGGCCCATTAGGGTGTGCAGACAACTTAATTCCCCTTTTATGAAATTGAAATGTATAACAATCGTCTTGATGCTGGGCTTGACGACTTTGTTGGCAAGCGCCGCTCAGGCGCAATCCAAACCTGATGGCAAAGCCAAAGACACCCTCATACTTAGCTTTTCAACGGTTGGTGATTCGCGGCAAGATCCGGTTGCCTTTGACCCCTCCACCGGCCCGTTGACGGCCCAGGACAAGATTTGGCTGCAAAACAGTAAAGCCTGGTCACGCATTATGAAAGGCGTGGAAGCCCAGAAGTCCAAACTGCTCTTTTTCAATGGCGACATGATCATGGGCTATGGCCTGGCGGGTCCAACGCCGAGCAACAGCATTGCGCATGTTGTCGGTTCTGATTTGATGGCTTTTTACCGACAATACGCATTTTGGCGCGGTATGGTGGCACCGCTGATGGAGTCCGGAACTTACGTAGTTCCAGTGGTGGGAAACCATGAAGTTCAATCCAAAGCGTCTGTCAAAAAATCCCAGGTTGAAAACGAGAATGCGTGGCGCGCCAACATGGGTGACCTCATTATTGATACAGCACGATTCAAGTCCATCGTGGGCCAAGAGGCGACTCATATAGATGTACAAAATAATGGATGGTTGGATGGTTTGAAAAGTGATCAAAACCAGCTCACCTACAGTTTTGATATTCAGGAGTCGCATTTTTCAGTCGTGAATACAGATGCGGTGGACGGTGATAACTTTGCGCCAGCAGGTTGGTTGGCTAACGATTTGGCATCAGCAAAAAAACGAGGCGTAATACACTTTTTTGTTTTTGGCCACAAACCTGCCTACACCTACGCTTATAAAAAACAGCTTCCAAAACCAGAAAAATATGAAGCTGTCGGATTGGACAAATATCCAGATAGACGCGATGCCTTCTGGAATGTCATCGAACAATATGGTGCCACTTATTTTTGTGGTCATGAGCACGAATTCAACATGATGCAACCCAAAGGTGCGGCATGGCAGGTGCTTGTTGGTAGTGGTGGTTCACCTTGGGACGCTCAACCCGGTGAAGAAACAATGAATCCAACTTCTGACCGCGCCTACGCATGGGCTACTGTCAGCATCCGCAAGAGTGGCAAGGTCGAAATCAGTGCCTATGGATTCAGCGATATGTATGGACCTACCCGCTTACTAAAGCGTGTAATTATTTCCCGTTAAATCTTTGACTTTTTCTGCATTGCGCAAGAATAATTTAGGACACCAAGTTAGTAATTAAACAAAGCAGTTTCACCAAAATGCCATAAATCTTCCATGAAGCCGTCACGCAAAGTTGCGAAGATCACCACTATCAACCACAGAAGGAGATAAAAGTGAAAGAACTTCCCAGCCCTACGTTTCCGTTTTCCCCAGTGTCCATGCCCAGGGGGTCACTTCACCGATCTTTTTCAAATTTCCAAGGAACCAGTGAGCCGGTGGTCCCACAAGCTGAGCGCGGTGGTCTTACGGTTTCGTGGGCCAAACACACTGACGAGGTTCGCCAGGCGCAGTTCCTGAGGTATCAGGTCTTTGCCCAGGAAATGGGGGCCAGACTGAATACATCCATCCCCAACCATGATGTCGATTTGTTTGACAACTACTGCGAGCACTTGCTGGTGCGCGACGAACGCACTAACGAGGTGGTAGGAACATACCGTTTGCTCACGCCTGTGCAAGCCAAACGTGTGGGCAGCACTTACAGCGACCTCGAATTTGATCTGACTCGCTTGCGCAGTCTGCGCTCCAGCATGGTCGAGTTGGGGCGCAGTTGCGTTCACCAAGACTATCGCCATGGTGGCGTGATCATGGCCTTGTGGGGCGCACTGGCGGAGTTCATGGTTCGCAACAAACTCGACACCATGATTGGCTGCGCCAGTATTCCGATGCTGCATAACGGCAACATCAGTGGTGACGTAGCCGCCAG
>CAIYNH010000099.1 GCA_903927495.1 uncultured beta proteobacterium | reverse complement strand
TCCTGATCCGCGCTAAGCAAATGCGACAAAAATCGGAATCAGGCGTGGCACTTGTGGAAGCGGCATCTTGCCGCTTTCCCCAGCGTCTGCGGCTGGAAGCCACAGCTACAAGACGCGATCAGTGCCATTCGGAATTCCTTGAGGATCAGGAACTCTGAAGTTGTACCAAGCGGGCCATGGTTCGGCCTATGTCATCTTGTAACGCACAGCCGAACACATGGGCGATAAGCCCGTCAATTGACCCGATTTGCAGCCTGCGCCATCACTGAGCGCACCAGGTTGTATGCCAGGAGATGTGCGGCGACTTCTTTTAGCACCAATAGCACGGAACAGTTGCCACGTTGCTACTTGTTTAATAGTGCTACATGCTTTGCCTGTATGCGATTAGAGATATTTATCGCTGAAATCAGGGGGCACAAAAATGTTACAAGTGGCTGCTGCTGAGTGTGCCCATGTTGGACGTTATTGCTGGCTGAGGCTCGTAAGCGAAGACCTTGGTTTGAGGCTTTCTTTTTGGCAAATGCGGGCGAGCCGATGGGGTTTGCCGTTTCAGTCAAAGAATCCTGGTGAACAAACTTGGTTATGGCTTGTTGACCCAGAACCCGATCCCCGCCCCAAGTGTCTTGTTACTGGTCGTGAAGTCCAGGTAGCCCTTGGATGAAGCGTAATTCAACAGCGCACCGCTCGCATCCAGACCAGGGGCATAAAAGTACCAGGAAGAGCCTGTGGCATCCCATGCCCACAACGTGGTCACAGCGCCGCTTTGTGCATCGCAAAACTGCTTTGGCGCTACTGTTTCACCGACAGAGATCAGATTCCAGCCTTTGATGAGGGTCGAGCCCACCGATAGAGCGCTGAGCACATTGCCGGCAGGAACGCTGATGCTGACAGCCTTTTTGACGTTAACCCAGTAACCCTCACCGCCGGCAATGGTGGCAAGCACCTGGTAGCCTTTTGCGGCAGCATAGTCTGCTAACACCGTGCCCTCTTGCGCAGCCAAATCTGGTGCATAAAATCCCCAGGCACTTTGCGGGGCTAGCCACTTCCACACGCTGACAAACTGATTGGAATTCGCAAACGTGGTGGCAACTTGGATGGGTGCATCTGTGCTGTTGCCCATCAGGTTCCAGCCTTGTACTAAAGCCAAAGCAGTCATAACCGATGAGGTTGTAGCCAATACCTCAGGGCTTAGAGCCGAGCAGTTACTTAACGCATCGCAAGCCTGCACGGTGTAGCTGTAAAGCGTGGCACCTCTTAGCCCGGTATCGCTGTAGCTCGTGACGTTGCCCAGTGTTACCAACAAGCCATTGCCGCGATAGAGCTTGTAGCTGGTCACGCCTACGTTGTCGGTGGCAGCAGTCCAGGTCAGATTAATCTTGCTCTCGTTCACCGGCGCTGCCGTCAAACCAGCCGGGACCGAGGGTGGCACGGTATCTGCGAGCGCCGGGGTCGTTACCGATGCTGCTGCACTCTGGCTTGAGCAATTGCCCACAGCATCACAGGCGGCAATCGTGTAACGATAACTGGTTGAGGCTACAGTGGTGCGTAAGGTGCTCGTGACGTTTCCCAATGTGGTTACCAGTGCTCCACCGCTATAAATTTTGTAGGCTGTTACGCCGACGTTGTCTGTCGCAGCGACCCAAACCAGCTTGACCTGCGAACTGCTTAATGCCGTTGCAGTCAACCCGCTTGGCACACTCGGGCTTAGCGTGTCGGGTGCGGCGGGTGTCGTGGCAGATGTGGCTGCACTTTGCGCTGAGCAATTACCAACTGCATCGCAGGCAGATACCGTATAGCTGTAGCTGGCCAAAGCCGTCAAGCCCAGATCGCTGTAACTGGTGACATTGCCCAGAACCGCTATTTGAACGCCGTTGCGATAGAGCTTGTAAGTGGCAACGCCAACGTTGTCGGTTGCTGCCGTCCAAGCCAGGTCAATTTGCGAGCTGTTCACCGTGCTGGCAGTCAGTGAGGTGGGCACGGTGGGTAGTTCAGATTCATGTAGATTGACATAGTAGGCGTAGCAAAACTTATCGACCTGCGAACAGCTTGCACTGTACTCGGTGACAAAAACCACGATATTCGAGTTGACTGTGGGCGGTGGCGTGTAGGGCAAGCTCAGGGTCAACCCGGTTAATGATTGACGGGGAGTCAGTTGATCCAGGCCACCGGTGATGGCAGACGTTCTGATGGAGGCTGTTTTGTAGCCCAGCTCTGTGCCGGTAAATGGCGTAGCAAAGGCCCACAACTCTATGCGCAGCGATCCAGAAGTCATTGAATACGAACGGTTGGTGATTGCACCAATGGAAATATTGGCCAGGTAGCCGCTGCTACTGACCGAAATGACGCCATCAATGATCAACGGTGTGGACGAGTTAAATGGCGACAAAGTCGACACCGACACGGCCTGGCTTTGGGCAGAGCAGTTGCCGGCTGCATCGCACGCAGATACCGTGTAGCTATAGCTTGTCGAGGGGGTCAACCCGCTATCCGCATAAGAACTGACCTTGCCCAAGGCCGACAGCAATGACCCGTTGCGATACACCTTGTACTGGGTCACTCCGATGTTGTCGCTGGCAGCGCTCCAACTCAGTTTGAGGCTGCTAACACTGGTGCCGAAGCCGCTCAAGTTGGCAGGCACTGTCGGTGCCTGTGTGTCAGAAATGGCCGAAGGCGTTACCGCAACCACGGCCAAGCTTTGCGCGGAGCAATTTCCAGCCGCGTCACAGGCAAGCACGGTGTAGCTGTAGCTAGCACCCGCTGTTAAGCTGGTATCACTGTAACTCAGCACGCTCCCTGTTGATGCAAGCAATACGCCATCGCGGTATATTTTATAAGCATTTACCGCTACGTTATCCGTAGCAGGCATCCAGCTCAGACGAATGGCATTGGTACTAATGGCCACTGCGCTTAGTCCACTCGGCACGGTCGGTACTTGCGTGTCCGGGGCTGAGCCACTGACCATCAAGTGAACATCGTCAAGCAAAAAATCTGTCGCAAGTGACGCGTCGGTCGAAGCAGAAAACTGTATGCGTATGGTTTGCCCACGATAAGCCGACACATCGTATTGCGGGCTCTGCACCCAGTCTGCCGTGGCATTGACATTTGACAATGTCCATGATTTACCGGCGCTGGTGTTGCCGGGGCTAAAGGCGCGTAGCACCATCGAATCGTAAACCGAGGTGCCTGAACTCTCGTCCGATTTAATCCAGTACTTGAACTGCACAAAGGCGTTTTGCGCGTCGGCGGGGACAGTGATGTCCTGATACAGGGTGTCCAGGCAATTGTTATAGCCACAAAGCCAAGCGTACCAACTGTTGGTCACGTTGGTCGGGTTCAGATATGTGGTGATCAAAGGGAGGCCGTTGGCCGCTGAATCAGTCCAGGCGATGGGCCCATCCTCGAAACCTGAATTGAGCATGACATTGGCCAGATTACCGACCGAGCCAGATTGCGCCACAGTAAAAGTTTGCCCCGCCACGGTGATGCTGCCAGTGCGGGCGGCCAGATTTGGGTTGACTGCGACCGAATAGCTCACTGTTCCAATGCCAGTGCCACTGTTGCCAGCAGTGACCGTTATCCAACCTGAATTACTGGCGGCGCTGGCAGCACTCCAACTGCAGTTTGGACCCGTGGTGACAGAAATACTGGCACTGCCATTATTGGAATCAAACGAGTGGCTGACCTCAGAAAGCGTATACGCACAGGTCGCTGCCGATACCCCCAAGGCCTGCGGCAAATTCAGCCGGGGCTTGGCAATATCATTGCGACTGTCGGTGACCTGCACGCCGTTGATGAGCCGCGCCACCGTCTGATCCAAAGTCTCAGTTGGGAAAGCCGACCGCAGCACCGCCACCGCCCCCGCCACATGCGGAGAGGCTTGCGAGGTACCGCCCTCGGTAATGCCTGCCGCCAGAATCTGTGAGCCTGGAGCCAGCAGCGTTAAGAACGATGCGCTGTTAGAAAAGCAGGTCACCTTGTCTGCCGCAGAACTTGTGTCGGTGCAGCGCAGCGGGCTACCCCAGTTAAAACTGCCCATTTTGGAGTCGTACACCGCGCCCACCGACACCACCCCCGAAGTAGCAGCCGGCTGACTCAAGGCGTTGGTATAGCCGTCGTTGCCGGCAGCTGCAATGGTCAAAACGCCCGCCGCCCTGGCCTGCACAACCGCCGTGTTATACACACCACTGGCTACCGGCGAAGTGAAAGAACCACTACCCAAGCTCAAGTTCATGGCGACAATGTTGTAATTAGCCTGATTGGCAATCACCCAACTGATGGCACTCAAAATATCAGAACTGCTGGCTGTGCCTGCCGCTCCAAAGACATCGAGCGCAATGATCTTGGCACCCGGTGCCACGCCAGCCACAATGCCAGCCACATTGGTGCCGTGGCCGTTGTCATCCCTTTTGCCGTCACTGAAGGCAAAGTCTTGCGCATAGACCACTTTGCAACTTGCGGGAACACCTGGCGCAGTGCATGCGCCAAATGCCGAATGGGTGTAGTCCACACCCGTATCCAACACCGCGACCGTGGTGCCCGCTCCCAGGTTTCCCTGCGCCGCCACCTGGGGTTGCCCCACCAATGGCAGGCTTTGTGCCAACAGTTTTTGCTCAATTCTGTTTGCATACACGCCAGCCACACCCGGCTGCGCCAACAAACGATCAAGCGCGTGACGGGAATGCACGCGAACCAAATTGGCGGGCAGATGGCTGTAGTCCCGTAACACCTCGGTTTCGCTCGTGCCGACTTCAGCCAAGCTGGCTTGTTTGTAGCGGGCATATTGACCAGCCTTGTGTGCAATGATGCGGGAGTGGAGTGCGTGCGGTCCTTGTTCAGACTGCAGCAACCGGACCTCGTCCTCTATGGTCTTGTCGTCATAAACCACAATCAGGTCTTGCGCCTTGCCCGCATCCATTTTTTGCAAAAGATCTGCGCTGGCCTTGCTGTGCCCGCTGCCAGGCAACTGCGCCTGAGCACCGGGGGCGACACTCCCAGCCAGCACGAGAATTGACAACCAGCGCGCCAAGGTCTCGCCCCGCGTTTTGAATAAATAGGAAAGCATCTCAGTATTACTTTTTAGTCGCTAATTCCGTTTCCATATCAATCCGACACTTTGTTGCTTCGCCTTGCCGTGCGTCAGCACTGTCTGCGGCTTCGCGCCTAGTTTCGTATCGATCTGGAAACGGAATAACAAGTTTAGTCTTTGAAAATCATGAGATGAATTCAAACGCGCAAAAAATGATCTTGCCATGAACCAGTTGTCGCTCCTGGCGGTCTACTTACGTTTGAGCCAGTTGCTAATTCCATTTCCATATCAATCCGACTCCTTGTTGCTTTGCCTTGCCGTGCGTCAGCACTGTCTGCGGCTTTGCGCCTATTGTCATATCGATCTGGAAACGGAATAAGATTGCTGCATCACCTGCGATAGCGATAGCTTCCCCTCTGCTGGAGAAAGTGCTCGCAGCCGCGTTCCGGCGGCTAGACGTGGGATGTGCAGCGATGTGAGGCCCTGAATGAAGATGTTTTGTCTGCGATAGTGCGGTGTCGCTAGATCAAGGGTGGTTGGTGCACGCGCTGCAGAATATCTGAGATCGCTATGGAACGTAAGCAAAAAAATGAGATTCAACCTCCGAAATCGACCGTTGACGCTCCGACTGACCCACAACTGGGTCAAATCTAGCTCAGCGGGAAAACAAATGAACCCCGGCTACTGTGCCAGCACCATTTTGCAGGATGGTTGACAAAATGGCTCCGTTCGCTGCGGTGCCAACAAAATTACCCGTAAATGCGCTGGCACCGGGGGTAAATGCCACACATCCAACACAAGTTCCAGAGTTGTAATTTCCTTTGAAAAACCCTGATGCAATGCCAGCGTCGTAGCTGCTGGTTCCATTGAGTTGCGCAAAGCTCAAGCCGCCCAAGGTAAATCCCAGGTTATTTAGAGCTACTTCGCGGGTCACAAAGTTCACTGAAATATTGCCAGCTACATTGGCCAAAAATCCACCAGCTGGGGCAAATGTAGCTGTACCAGCAGTAGGCATAGTGCGCGTTGCATCGCCCATCATGTAGAAAACGTCGGTTCCCAAGGTGGGTGACGATAGCGGCACCCCAGAGACAATCACTGAAGCACTCGCACCGGGAGCTGACTTCCAGCTGCCCCAATAAACAGCTGTGCCATCACTCAATGTGGCGCTGGAGGTTTTAGCCTCAGTGGCACCGCCGCGCTGGGCAACAAAATCACCTCCAAATCCAACTGACTCCAAAGAACTGCCACTGGCTTTGTACTGGCTACCCGTCCATTCGTTGGTCGAAGCAATGGCGACGGAGGCCCCTGCTGTGGTGTAGCTGAATGCAATGCCTGCTGCCAAGCGGGGAGCATAGTCAGTACCAGAGCCTGGC
>CAIYNH010000098.1 GCA_903927495.1 uncultured beta proteobacterium | reverse complement strand
GTTCCATCGGCAATTTTGTAGATGTTGATCAGGCGGCGCCTGGCCAGAATAGCGGCAATGTTTTTGTAAATGATGGTCGCGATCACCGGATTGGCCTCAATCTTGTCGCGCCGAAAACAAATCGTTACGCAGTCTGCCTGGGCTACCACCGTGGCGCTGCGGACATCGTCTCGCACCAGCGCCATTTCGCCAAAACACTCGCCCAGGCCGAGCGTTGCCATGACCACCGGTTTTTCGTCGCGCATCTTCTGGATATCCACGGCACCGACGATGACCACGTAAAAAGAATCGCCCAGATCATTTTCATGGAAAAGCGCGTCGCCGCACTTAAACGGCTGCACCTCGCCGATGGCCAGGGTGGACAGCAATTTGTCTTGTGGCATACCGGAAAAAATGGCCACACGTTCAGAGATTTTTTTGACGAGTTTGGGATCGAGTTTGAGCGCTGGCCCAACTGCAATGGGCTCCTGGTTGAATTGGCGAACACCCAAATCCTGAGCAAACATGTGCGCAATTTCAGAATTGATTTTTGTAGCCATGGCGATGTAGGGGAGGGCCC
Source organism: uncultured beta proteobacterium (assembly GCA_903927495.1). Lineage (GTDB taxonomy): Bacteria > Pseudomonadota > Gammaproteobacteria > Burkholderiales > Burkholderiaceae_C > Rhodoferax. The sequence continues at coordinate 4,709 of CAIYNH010000098.1, read as the reverse complement.
AATTGAACAGGGATGCCAAGTCTATCGTGAAACCTGCCGATCTCCGCTTCAAGTCACTGAGCAAGGTTCAGTTCGTCAAGACTCGGTGTCCGTCAAACCTTTGGATGTCCGCCGACAAGAAAGGACTCCATCAACGCTGCCACGCTTTGCGGTTGATCGTGGTGCAGCATGTGACCACAGTCTGGCACCACCACGAGCTCAAGTTTGGCCACGGATTGCATCCGCTCACGGTGTTGTTGCAGGGTGAACTTGCCCTTGAACCAATAGGCCAGGCTGTCGTCTTGTGCCTCAACCATCAGCATTGGCGCGCTGATACAGCGGTAAATTGCCAGCACTTCCTCGACCCGGTAAAGCTGTGCGTTGCTGATTTTGTGGGCCGCCTCGCCCAGAATGGTCCACTGACCCGGTGTTGTCTCAGCAGCCCAATGACTCGCCAACCAGTGCGCCTTGTCGGCACCCAGGCGGCGGTTGGTTTTCATCAGGCGCAGTGCCACGGCCTGGAGAGAATCATAGGTTTTCAGCTTCATCGCACCCTTGTGGAAGTGCTTGACTTCGTCCAGCCAGTGGGTAAAGCGCCCGGGAGCTTGCTCTGGCACAGTGGCAGGCATGCCAAACCCCTCCAAATTGATCAGGCGGAAAATACGTTCGGGTCGAATGCCGGCGTAAAGCATGGCCACGTTGCCGCCCATGCTATGGCCCACCAGATTGACTTGCATACCCGGTGCAAAGAGGTCCAGTAGCGCGTCCAGGTCAGCCAGGTAATCAGGGAACCAGAAAGTGTCGACCCCACCTGACTGGGTCAGGCCAAAGCCGCGCCAGTCTGGGGCGATGACAAAATGGTCTTGCTGCAAGGCATCTACCATAAACTGAAAGCTTGCCGCCACGTCCATCCAGCCGTGCAGCAGCACCAGCGGAGTCTTGCCAGGTCCAGGTTCTCCCCAGACGCGGACGTGGTAATTGAGGTTGCGAATAGGGATAAACGCGCTACGGGAAAGGTGTTTGGCTTGGTACATTTGGTGCATCTTACGAAAGAGCCTCCATGCCTGTCAGTCAAATCAGCGACAAAACCTTGACTTCAAACCCCGTCAGCGCCGGGTTTTTGTGGGATTTACCACCGCAATACGCCAGTCTAGAGGAGGAGTTTGACTGGCAAATACCTGAGTATTTCAACATCGCGCAGGCCTGTTGTGGGCGCTGGGCCGGATTGCATGATGCTACAAATAGAATAGCTGTTAGCGCTTACCAGACGGGGATCGAAGGCACGTTTTACACCTTTGAACAATTGCAGAATCAGGCCAATCGCTTGGCCAATGTGCTCATCGGTCTGGGGGTGCAATGCGGTGATCGGGTGGCAATTGTGTTGCCGCAACGCTTTGAGTCGGCGGTTGCCTACATGGCGGTGCTGCAAATGGGCGCGGTGGCCATGCCACTGTCGCAATTGTTTGGCCCGCAGGCGCTTGAGTTCAGACTGCAAGACAGTCAGGCGGTAGTCGCCATCGGCGATTCGCAAACCCTGGCTGGACTGACCTCGGTGCGCGGCAATTGCCCAGCCTTGCGCCAGCTCTTGGCTGTTGGCTGCCCAAGTAGAGACCCCGATTTCCTCGGCTACGCTGATGCTGTTGCGCAGGCTAATGCTGCCTTTGTTTCAGTCCAGACTCGCGCCGATGACCCGGCCATCCTGATCTATACCAGTGGTACGACCGGCAATCCCAAGGGTGCATTGATTCCGCACCGGGCGTTGATTGGCAATTTGACGGGTTTTCTGTGCAGTCAGAACTGGTTCGGCTTTGCTGTTAACGCTCAGGTCGGGCCTGGGCCGAGCTTGTGCTGGCTGTCGAATCCGGCCAACCAACCCGGTGGCTCGCAAGCCGTGTTCTGGAGCCCTGCCGATTGGGCCTGGACCGGCGGCCTGATGGATGCGTTATTGCCCAGCCTCTACTTTGGCCGCCCGATCGTGGCATTCAATGGCCGCTTCGGTCCGCAAACTGCACTGGAACTGATGCGTGACTGCGCTGTGACACACAGCTTTTTATTCCCCACGGCACTCAAAGCCATGATGAAAGCCTATCCTGGCAGCGCAGATCAGACCGTCTGCCAGCAGTTTGGCTTACGGCTACAAGCCATCATGAGCGCTGGCGAGGCCGTCGGCGATGCGGTATTTGACTACTGCCAAAGCCAGTTGGGCGTGACTGTCAATGAGATGTTTGGACAAACTGAAGTCAACTACATCGTTGGCAATTGCGCTCTTTTATGGCCTGCTAAACCCGGCAGCATGGGCATGGGCTACCCCGGCCACCGCGTCGCTGTGATTGATGACGACGGTAGGGAGTGCCCGCCCGGTGTGGCTGGTGACGTAGCGGTGAACCGTTTTGACGCACAGGGCAAGTCAGATCCTATTTTCTACCTGGGCTACTGGAAAAACGAGGCGGCGACCCAGTCCAAATTTACTGGTGACTGGTGCCGTACCGGCGACCTGGCCAGCCGCGACGCACAAGGCTACCTTTGGTACCAAGGCCGATCCGATGATGTCTTCAAGGCCGCAGGCTACCGCATTGGTCCGGGTGAGATCGAAAACTGCCTGGTCAAGCATCCGGCCGTGGCCAACGTGGCGGTGGTCCCCAAGCCTGACGCGGCACGTGGTGCCGTGGTTAAGGCTTATGTGGTTTTAGCTCCTGATTATGTAGCTGCGCGTATAAGCTGTGCAGGTGATACAAGAGAATTTGATGCACAACTTACGGCGCAGCTTCAAACCCATGTCAAGGACAAATTGGCACCGTATGAATACCCCAAAGAGATCGAATTTCTGGATGCCCTGCCTATGACCACCACCGGAAAAGTCCAGCGCCGGGTATTGCGGCTACAAGAAGAGGCGCGCGCCTTGGCTAAAAAGTCTCCAAATCGGATTGGCTAAACTTGCCGGGTGATCATCCTGATAGGGCTTTTGTCTGTTGAATACACCCATGCACGTTGGTAGTCCAGAGATTTTGGGTTATTGGCATTTTTTGACCCGCCTTGGCGAGGCCCAGAATTTGTTACCCGCCGCCTTGCTGGCATGCCTCATTCTGTTGCGCCAGCCAAGCACGAGAATTTTTGCCACTGCTTGGCTGCAAGCCCTGTTTCTGGCTGCGCTACTGACCACTGCCAGCAAACTGGCGTTCATTGGCTGGGGTATGGGCAGCGCACTCTGGAACTTCACTGGCATTTCCGGGCATTCCATGTTTGCTGCCGCCATTTATCCGCTGCTCGCTGCTGCCTTGACTTCACGGTTTTCGCCGGGATGGCAGAAAACCGTCGTGTTGCTCAGCTTCGCGTTGGTCATTTTGGTCGGTTTTTCACGCATCGTAGTGGGTGCACATACGCTCTCTGAGGTGGTGGCCGGGCTGTTGCTGGGTGCGGGGGTGAGTTTCACGGTCATTCGACAAGGTGGCTTGCCCCACACCCGCATGAGTTATCTCATACCAACGGTGGTGGCGGCTTGGCTTATTCTCACGCCCATCCATGCCCCGCAGTTACAGACCCATTCCGCCGTGACACGCTTGGCGCTTTACTTGTCTGGCAGCCAACACCCCTACACGCGCCATGAATTGCTACAAAAGAACCGCTGAGCCAACTCTGATTGTTTCAAATTTATCACTTTATTTCGCCCAACGATGCATGAACCCCGCCTGAACCGAGCCCTGCGCACCCTGCTCAACACCCAACGCGTGGCTGCCTTAGGGACACTCAACCCGGACGGAGTCCGTTGGTGTCGATGGTGCCGTTTGCCATTGATGCCGAGGCTACCTGCCTGGTGATTCATGTCAGCCAACTGGCTGCCCATACGGGCAATATGTTGGTCACAAAAAAAGTGTCCTTGATGGTGATGCAAGCTGAGGTGCCTGGTGAGCCGGTGCATGCCTTGGCACGCGTGTCCTTGGAAGGTACCGCAAACCGACTCACACCTGAGAGTTCGCCATGGCTGAGCGCCCGTGCTGCTTATCTGGCGCGCTTTCCAGATGCCGAACCCATGACCCAGTTGGGCGATTTCAGTTTTTTTGCCATCCATCTATCAGGCGCACGACAGATTGCTGGTTTTGGCACAGCGCGCTCACTCGACCTTGATGAAGTGCGGCAGGTGTTAACACCGCACTAGCGCTGTGCGCAGCGAAGTTCAAGCGCCCTCGATAAATGCCAGCATCATGCGTGCCACGGCGGCACCATCGTGACCATGGGCCAGACTATGGCTGCTGACCACATACTGTGCCTCACCCAGCATAGCGCGTCGCTTGTTGAGTAAAAAGGCACTGTAGTGTTCGACAAATTCAGGATGCGGTTGCACACAAAAGACGTGTTTTTCGACCGAAAACGCGGCCACAGGGCAAAATTCGCTGGTCGCCAGCAGCGTTGCACCTGAGGGCAGTTCAGTCACCTGATCCTGGTGGCTGGCCAGTAGCGCGATCTCTTTGCGACCTTGGGCCTGCGGTAAATCCGGTGCCAACCACTGGTATTGCATGCGCCCTGCACCCCAGCCCTGCGGTGCCCGACCCACCTCGGCACCCAGGCACAAGGCAATCAACTGGTGGCCAAAACACACGCCAATGAGTTTCTTTTTGACTTGCAAGAGTTGCTGAACGCATTCGCGCAGCGTCAGAACCCACGGTTCTTGAGAAAATGAATCAGCTCGACTACCAGTCAGCAACACCGCATCGTAGGCTTCAAATGAGGCTGGG
>CAIYNH010000097.1 GCA_903927495.1 uncultured beta proteobacterium | reverse complement strand
GCTGGCATGAATGAAGGTATTGGTGGTATCGGCCATCAAGGTGTCACCATGGGTGACGTTGCCATCTGCGTCTTGTGCACTCACTTGCCACACAGCATCCCAAGCGCCTAAATCATTCCAGCCTGCGTCAAGGGGCACCATCTTAATGGTAAAAGCTGAGTCAGGGCATTTTTCTAAGACAGCGTAATCTACGGATTCACTAGGAATATTGGTAAAAGCGACTTGGTCGGGGCGCACAAACTGCTCATCAACCTTTTTTTGGGAAAAAGCTTGCTCCGTTGCACTTAAAATCGATGGCCTAAAATGCGCGAGCGCTTTCAGCCAAGTGCTGGCCTTTAATACAAACATACCGCTATTCCATAGGTATCCATCTGTCAAATAGCTTTTAGCAGTTTCGATATCCGGCTTCTCAACAAAAGATTCAACTTTCACTACCGGGTAAGCATCAGTTTGGGCGTGCTGATGATGAACAAAGGCGAACCGATCACCGGGAACGGCAGGTGGTTCAGGGGTGCTGGTAGTCTGGACATGGTGTCTCCTTGATGAATTGGTGTTCTCGCCATTGCGTCCGTAGCCCGTAAGGAGCGCAGCGCAATACGGGGGTGTGACGGTGGATGCATCCCCGTATTACGCCTTCGGCTTCATACGGGCTACGGGTCTGGATTGCCGGTCAAGCCTGCAATGCCACGCCGAATCAATCAGCCGTCAACTCAGAACGCTTCCAGCGCCAATGCCGTCACGCTCTCGGCGCCCTCCAGAATGGCGTCGCGCACACCCGGGATCTTGGTCAGCATGTGGTCGGCGTAAAAGCGCGCCGTAACAATCTTGGCCTGCATGAAGGCCACATCAACACCTTTTGCAATCTCGTCCTGCGCGACCAGCAGCGCACGCGCCAGTTGCCAACCGGCCATCAGATTGCCTGCCAGCATCAAGTAAGGCACGCTGCCCGAGAAAACCGCATTGGGGCTGGCCTTGGTATTGCCTGCCACGAAGTTCACCACGTCGACAAAAGCTTCACGCGCTGTCTTGAGACGCTTGGCAACCACCAAGGCGTCGGCACTGCCGCTCTTGATGAGCAGGCCTTCAGTCGTTTCGATCTGCGCTGCCAGCCCCTTGGCGGACGTGCCACCGTCACGCGAGGTCTTGCGACCGACCAGGTCATTGGCCTGAATCGCGGTCGTACCTTCGTAGATGGTCAGGATCTTGGCATCGCGGTAATACTGCGCAGCACCGGTTTCCTCGATGTAGCCCATGCCGCCGTGCACTTGCACGCCCAGCGATGTCACTTCCAGGCTCATCTCGGTGCTATAGCCTTTGATCAGCGGCACCATGAATTCGTAGAAGGTCTGGTTCTGTTTGCGCGCATCGGCTTCCGGATGGTGGTGCGCGGCATCGAATGCCGCCGCCGCCACCGTCGCCATGGCGCGGCAGCCTTCGGTGTAAGCACGCATGGTCATCAACATGCGTTTGACGTCGGGGTGGTGAATGATGGGCGCGCCGGCCATGATGGAACCATCCACCGGGCGACTCTGCACGCGCTCCTTGGCAAAGGTGACTGCCTTCTGATAGGCCATTTCGGCAATCGCAATGC
>CAIYNH010000096.1 GCA_903927495.1 uncultured beta proteobacterium | reverse complement strand
GGGGCAGTGCCAGCAGTGACTGGCCTGCGCTTGATGGCCGACTTGTTCAAGCAAAAGGTAGTGCTGTTGCAGGGGGACAACGTAAACGGCTTTTACAACAACGGAACGATCTTCATCAACCTTCACGCTTTTTCTCTTCGGCCGACTCGGTGGTCAGCATGATGACCGGGGTGAACTTGTAGGCCGGCATCTGTTTAACGGCCTTTAAAAAGGCAATGCCGTCCATCACCGGCATGTTCACGTCGCTGATGATCATGTGAACCTTTTGGCCGGTAAGCTTGGCCAGCGCGTCGCGTCCGTCACAACCTTCAATAACGTCGTAGCCCGCGCCTTTGAGCGCGATGCCGACCACCCGGCGCATGGAGGCCGAGTCGTCCACAATCATGATGAGTTTTGCCATGGTGTTTTCTCTCTAAAAAAGCTGATATCGGTCACATTGGTTGGCTTAACTTGCCCGCCTTCATGAATCACATGCTGGTCGGCCATTACATAGGTGCTTTTCATTTCATCAAGCAGCACCTGTGCATCGAGCGGGCGCAAGATCAGGCTATCGGTGTAGTCTTGTTGCTGCTGTTGCAGAACCTGCGGCAGGCGGTGCAGGTTCTTGTTGACCTGCGTCATGATCTGGCTGACGCGGTCCTGAAACTGCATTTGCACCAGTGCCTGGTTGACCTCGGACTGGATGCCAACGCTTTCATCTTTCAGCAGAGTGCTGGCGCGCTGGAAGGTTTCGATGATGTTTCTGAAGTCTTCCAGCACGGTGTTGATGGTGTTGTTGGCGCTGGCCGCCGTGCCATCTTCTGCTGCCACGGCAGCCTGCACCACGCTACAGGTTTCAACAATGGCGGCATTGATCACGCCGACCGTCTCGGCAATGCGTTTGCCTGCGGCACCGGACTGGGTGGACAACATGCGAAATTCTTTGGCCACCACGGCAAAGCCACGTCCGAGCTCACCCGCACGGGCGGCTTCAATGGCCGCGTTGAGTGCCAGCAGATTGGTTTGTTGGGCAATGCGGTCAATGTCGTTGGCCATGTCTTGCAAATTGACAATGAAGCGGTCCAGCGCCTGCACCTTGACCAGCATCGAATCCATGCTGGCCATGACCGCCTGCTGTGAGGTGAGCAAGGCGCGCAGGCCTTGCTCGCTGCGGGCAAACAAGGCCGCCAAGCCGTTGCCATTGGCTTCGATACTGCCGGTCTCCTGGGTGGCGCTGCGCACCGTGGCATCAAGCTTGTCCACAATACCGCCAAAGCGCTCTGACAAGGCGTTGATGGCATCGTCCATCTGGCTGCGCGAGGACTCGATGTGGTTCTGCCAGACTGGCACCAAATCTTCGGCAAAGCGGGTTTGTCCAGCCAAGTAGCCGTCAATGCTGCGCCGCAGGGCCGTCTGGTGGGCCGCCAGGCGCATCCCGAGTGCCAGACCCATGCCCAGCAGCGCAAACGCTACCAGCACGGCTGACAAGCTCAGTCCTGCCAAGGCCAGCACGGCCAGTGCCGCCGCGACGCCAAACGCGGTCGGATAGGCCAGTTGAGGCTGGGCTTGACTAAACATCTTGGGCCAGCGCAACCCAAATTCTGGCGTCCGCAACCGAGGTGAAAAATTCGAGTTCGTAGTGCGTCAAATCGGTAAAGCTGCGCACCAGGACACGGATTTGTGGGTCCAGCGTCACGATCGCAACTTTTATCCGAGCATTGATGTATTCGGCACCCAGCCCAAAAATAGCCACCCTTTCTACGTCTTTGGTGCCAACGCCGTAACCGGTTACCTCGAGGAAATCGTTGATGGTGTAGGCCATGCGGTCGTAATCCGGATCGCTTTGATTCTCGAATACGGACTGAAAGAACTCTCCGTTGGTGACGAAGCCCGAAAACTTCTTGTAGGCTCCGCGCTTTTCTCTGGTGATTTCAAACGGCATAGGGTCCTTTCAATGGGTAGTTCAATAGGCGTTCTTAGGGCTGGCACAGGTGGCACGGCCTTCGGCTTTTCTTGATTCGGCGGAGTCGTCCACTATCAGTATGGTTTTGACCATGGCATCTTCTTTTTGAGGCTGAGCTACGCCTGAATGGTGTGCTGGATTGGTGATAGCTGCAATTTGTGCGCCGGATACGCCTGCATGAATTCCATGCTGTGCTCGGCAGGTGCCGTCAGCCAGTCCTTGTAGTGGTCACGGATAAGCATTTCAACCACATGAGGC
>CAIYNH010000095.1 GCA_903927495.1 uncultured beta proteobacterium | reverse complement strand
GCGTGCCGACGGCTGCTTTGCCTACCAATTGGCTGTGGTGGTGGATGATGCCGCGCAAGGTGTCACCGACGTGGTGCGAGGTGTCGACCTGGCTGACAATGCGGCCCGGCAGATTCTGCTGCAATGTGCATTGGGAATACCCACACCACACTACCTGCACACCCCGTTGGTACTTGGCAAAAATGGTGAAAAACTGAGCAAGCAAAACGGTGCCCAGGCTTTGGATTTAAGCAGGCCACTTGACGCGCTCAATAGCGCTGCGGCGGCACTGGGATTGAGCGCGCAGCCAGACCCGACCGAGGCTTTGACCCAGTGGGTCACGCAATGGTCAACACGAGTGCTTGGTGCATCGAAATCAATAGCATCCAACACTTGATACACAAGCTTTCCTGGATGTTTTTTGATTAAACATTGAACTCAGGTCGGCCAGGTCGAGCCCTGTTCCGGCACCACCGCACGCAACCCTAACTCCTGCTTGATGCGACTGCGCAACATGTCGGCGGGGCCAGCTTCACCATGCACCACATAGACCTGGTCTGGGGCTTGAGGCATACTGCGCAGCCAAGCCAGAAGTTGGTTGGCATCAGCATGGGCAGATGCCGATTGAAGTTGCACAATTTCGGCATTGACTTCAACATCTCGGCCATGAATGCGTACCGACTTGGCACCGCTTCCCAAGGTCGCTCCGCGTGTTCCAGGGGCTTGGTAGCCTGTCAGAATGATCATGTTGCGGTGGTTACCTGCGTAATGTGCCAGATGGTGTAGCACGCGACCTCCCGTGGCCATGCCGCTGGCCGACAAAATCACCATCGGACCGTGGCGACTGGCGAGCGCACGCGACTCGTCAGTGCTGTTGACCATGGTGGCGCAATGGGTCATGGCGTGGCTGTCCTGGCGACTCAAACGGTGTTCGCCGGGATGATCCTCAAACAATTGGGTGGTGTGTACCGCCATCGGGCTATCGAGAAAAATCGGCAAAGAAGCGGGAACTTCACCCTTGAGCTTGAGCAGATGAATGGCGTGCAGCAAGGCTTGGGCGCGCCCCACCGCGAACACCGGCACCACAGCTACACCGCCTCGTTTGGCAACTCGTTGCAGTGCGGGAGCCAATTCGGTCAGCACATTTTCAGTCGGGTGGGTGCGGTCACCATAAGTCGATTCGATCAGCACCGTATCAGCTTGTGGCGGGTCTTCGGGGGGGCTCATGATCAGGTCATCCGGCCTGCCCAGATCACCTGAAAACAAAATGCGTCTGCCCGACACCTCCAGCAGAATGCTGGATGCCCCCAAAATATGTCCAGCACGCGACAGTGTTGCATTCCAGCCCGGTATAGGTGAAAACGTCTTGCCAAACTCAACCGTTTTGATCAATGGCAAAGTGTCAAGGGCATTTTGTCGGGTGTACAGAGGCAAGGCCGGAGTGTGTTTTGCAAACGCATGCCTATTGGCAAATTCAGCATCTTCTTCCTGGATATGGCCACTGTCAGGCAACAAAATCCGGCACAGGTCGCGCGTACCTCGACTGGCGTACACCCGGCCATCAAACCCTTCTTTGGCCAGCAGTGGCAAGTACCCACTGTGATCCAGATGAGCATGCGTCAGCACCACGGCATGGATCAGCTTGGGCGCAACCGACAGTGGTGTCCAATTGCGCAAACGCAATTGTTTGTAACCTTGAAACAATCCACAGTCGACCAGCAGGTTTTTGTCTTCGTGGTGAACCAGATACTTGGAACCGGTGACGGTGCCTGAACCGCCCAGGAAGGTAATATTGACGCTCATTCAGTTCTTTCCTTGGTATGTGCCTTGCCAATAAAACAGGCCGCACAGTTTGTTTATAAACTGTGCGGCCTGTTTTGTGTTGCCAATTCAGCCAGGCAGTGACCTACATCAACTGAAAAAACTTTTTAGTCGATCAGTCCAACTGTCG
>CAIYNH010000094.1 GCA_903927495.1 uncultured beta proteobacterium | reverse complement strand
GTCATGGCACCGTCGCCAATGACTGCGATGGCGTGCCGGTCTTCACCTTTAAGTCGCGATGCCAAGGCCATTCCCAAAGCAGCCGAGATTGAGGTGCTTGAATGGGCTGTGCCAAAGGCATCAAACTCGCTCTCGGCGCGCTGCGGAAACCCACTCAAGCCACCAAATTGACGCAAGCTTGACATGCGCAAGCGCCGTCCAGTCAAAATCTTGTGCGGATAGGTTTGATGGCCCACGTCCCACACCACCCGGTCATGTGGTGTGTTAAAGACATAGTGCAATGCCACAGTAAGTTCCACAGTACCCAGGTTGGAACTGAGGTGGCCGCCGGTCTTCGATACGCTTTCAAGCAAGTAGGCGCGAAGCTCTGTAGCCAAATCACCCAGTCGGTCGCGCTGCAAGTGCCGCAAATCAACTGGCGAGTGAATCGTCTGCAGTAAAGGGTAAGAAATATTCATTAACTTATGCTCTATTATTTATAGCTATACATGCTTACCTAGCAAGTTCTGGATGCCAATTTTACTAATTACTGCGATTGACAACCATATTCGCCAGTCCATGCAGTGCCCGGGTATCCGATAGTGCACTGCGCCTGAGTGCTGCTTGCGCCTGCGCCAGCAACTCCTGGGCATAGGCACCAGCACGCGCCAAACCCAGTAGGGAGACGTAGGTTGGTTTGTTCTGATCAGCATCTTTTCCGGCAGTTTTCCCCAATGTGGCCGAATCGGCAGTGACATCCAAGATATCGTCAACCACCTGAAACGCCAGACCAATTGCCGCGCCATAGTCTTGCAAGGCTTGTCCAACCTGTAAAGTTGTGTCACCGCAGGCTGCGCCCATCATCACGCTGGCCTGCAACAAAGCGCCGGTTTTCAGACGGTGCATCTCACTTAACTGGAGTTCTGTCAATTTCAGACCGACACTGGCCAAATCAATAGCCTGCCCCCCTGCCATGCCAGCGCAACCCGCCGCGCGCGCCAACAAACGGCAAAGGTTTGCTTGGCGCGCAGGCGCAAGAGTCGCAGAATCTGGAGTCAGCAACTCAAAAGCCAAGGCTTGCAAAGCATCCCCAGCCAATAGCGCGCTGGCCTGACCAAACTTCACATGAACAGTGGGTTTACCACGGCGCAAGACATCGTTGTCCATGCAGGGCATATCATCATGCACCAGCGAGTAGGCGTGAATAAGCTCAACCGCACAAGCCGCCCGCAATGCCGCTTCAGTCGGTTTCTCCCCCTTCAAAAATGGATCAGGTGCACCGCGTCTAGCAGTCTCGTCGATACGCTCTTCTTCAGGGAGGTAGTCGGCGACCAAGCCACTACAGACGGCCTCAAAAGCGGCCATTACCAATAACGGGCGCAAACGCTTGCCGCCATCAAGCACCGCGTAACGCATAGACTCCATCAAGTCAGCCGGCGCATGGTGGTCCAGATCAGTGGTTGCATCGACGCTCACCCATTTCTCCAAGGCCTGTTCAACCAAGTCAAGCTGACAAGAGCTCCAGTCGCGCAAATCAAAAGTACTCATGGTGTTTCAGGAACCCATGTCTTGAGCGTGTTCTGATCCAGTAGCTTGATTTGACTTTCGACCGCTTCAAGGCGTCCACGACAATATTTCAGCAGGTCGGCACCACGTTGATACTGTGCTAACAATTGCTCTAACGGTAGCTCGCCAGACTCCAACCTGGCCAACAATTGTTCCAATTCTTGCAGTGCGACCTCATAGCTGACGGGTGCCAACAGTCCATGTTTGGAGGCAGTAACCATAAACGCAATCTCCCGGGTTGCAAAGGCGCGATTTTAGGCTCTTGAGCACATCGAATGTGCCGTGCTAAACCAATCTGTCAGCTGCGTTGCTTGCGCCCCAGGTCTGCCGAGCGTGGAAAGCGGTTCAATACCCCAATGATCGTTGATTGCAGCTTGGCTGAATTAAAAGGCTTGGCAAGGTGCTCGTCCATGCCGGCATTCAGGCAGGCTTGTCGATCAGTCTCCATGGCGTTGGCGGTCATGGCGATGATGGGGGTGTGCTGCCCCGCAGGTTCACCCGCTCGGATCAGCTGGGTTGCCTCCAGACCGCCCATGACCGGCATTTGCATGTCCATGAGCACGACATCCCAGGCTTGGTCAGCAAACAGTTCAACCGCTTCACGTCCGTTTTGAGCCAGTACCACCACATGGCCCCACCCCTCCAGCAATTTTGTCGCCAGCAGCTGGTTGACCGGATGATCCTCGACTAACAGAATACGCAATGTCGGAGCTTGATTTCCTGGCTTTACGGCAGGACTGGTCAACCCTATGGCTTGCCGAGACGCGTCCTTGGCGGCAACGCTTGCCACGCGATGTACAAGCAAAGTAAAACGGAAAACACTACCCATCCCCCTGGCACTCTCCACCCAAATGCGCCCGCCCATCAGTTCGACCAATCGCGCACTGATCGTCAACCCCAGCCCGGTACCCCCAAATTGACGTGTGGTAGAGGCATCAGCTTGCGTAAACGCCTCAAATATCCCTTTCTGCTTTTCTTCGGGTATTCCAATGCCTGTGTCACTCACGGAAAGCTCAAACTCGACCCTATCGATACCCGCTGATTTGCAATGCAATGCAACTGTGACACTGCCCCTGGACGTGAATTTGATGGCGTTATCGCACAAGTTGTTGAGCACTTGACGGATTCGTCCGGGGTCACCCAAGACCGTTTCAGGGAGATCCGTTGCCAACTCACAGATCAATACAAGCCCCTTTTTTTCCGCTCTGGCCCGAATCGTCTTAAGCGTTTCGGTCAAGATGACGGTGGGTGAAAATTCAACTGATTCAATATTAAGTTTGCCAGCCTCAATTTTGGAAAAGTCCAAAATATCATTCAATATCACCATCAGTGCCTGTGCCGAATTTTTGACAATAGTGAGGTACTCGTGTTGGACGGCACTCAAAGATGTTTCAAGAACCAGATCTGTCATGCCAATCACACCATTCATCGGCGTTCTGATTTCATGACTCATATTGGCCAGAAACTCACTCTTTGCCTGGCTGGCCTGCTCCGCGTTGCGCTTGGCTTGGCGCAACTCAAGATCTAGACGATTTCTCTCAGTGATGTCCAAGATGGTACCCACCAGCCCGGTGATCTGACCATCACTGTTGGTGAGTGCCGCCTTACGGTAAAAACCTTCAATAAGTTTTCCAGTTTGACGATTTGTAAAACTTTCCTGGTAAGTTTGATCTTGGCCATTTAGAAATAAATCCTGATCCTTGGCATACATGGCTGCTGCTGCATTGCCCAACACCAAATCAAACACGTTGCACCCGATCCACTGGGCACGCTCAATACCAAAAAGCTCCTCAAAAGCCCTGTTAAAACGCAAGTACCGCCCACCGGTATCCTTCATGTAGATTGCTGTTGGTATGGTCTCCAGTAATATTTCCACAAAGCGCAATTGCTCTTCGAGTTGTAACTCAACGACCTTGCGCTCTGAAATATCCGTACGAATGGCGATGTACTGTTCAGGTAACCCAGCTTTGTCCAAGAGTGGTACAACTGTTGCATCCACCCAATAATGCTCACCATACTTGGAGCGATTACATATCTCACCATGCCAAACATGACCCTGGGAAATGGTCTCCCACAGGGCTCTGAAAAACTCGGGTGAATGAAAATTTGATTTAACAATGCGATGGTTGGCCCCTAACAACTCTTCGCGTTCGTAACCGCTAATTTTGCAAAACCGGTCATTAGCATAGGTGATATTCCCCGACAAATCACTGATGCTGACGATGGCGTGCTGATCAAGTGCAAATTTTTGGTTATCCAGCGCACGTCGACCCACTTCACGTTCATTGACCAGGGCAGCAATTCGTTGCGTGAGGAATTCCAGGTCATCAGCATCCCGGGGCACTGTCGCGGACACCTTGTGAGAATCAAATGTATCAAGAACTTGCTGTAGTGATTCGAGTGCACGCCGACGCTTCTTCAGTTCAGCGCGCAACTGCTGATCCAGTGTATGCTGTTGGGTCACATCTCGGAACGTCAGCACATAGCCTGTGATAAGCCCTGTGATGGAATAAATGGAGGACAAAGTAGTATCAAGGATGGCTTTCTTATCACTGCCTCCCGCAATCTCAATACGTCGCACCTGCCAGTCGCCAACCACCCCACCCTCTTTGAAAATGCTAGGAAAAAGCTTCGGAATATCACGACCAACAAGACTGCCTCCAAGCGCTCCAAACATCTGCTCAGCGGCGGGATTGCAATAAATCACACGTTTTTGATCGTCAATCGTCACCACACCATCCGTGATGGCATTGAGGGTAATAGTGGCTTCTTCTCGCTGCGCCAACAGGCGTCCAGCGGCGCGACTGAGAATATCAAAAGTGCGCCGAATCTCCATTGGCGCATCCCTGTCCAGCAAAGCGCTGACATCCAGAGCGCCCGACAAAATCTCCTGCTCATGCGCGCGTACCCGGTCAAAGTTACCCAACCAACGCTTGAGCGG
>CAIYNH010000093.1 GCA_903927495.1 uncultured beta proteobacterium | reverse complement strand
TGGGTAAATAAAATCAACAACAAGGTTATTCAAGCCTTGCGTGCGGTGACTGGCGACAACTCCATTTTTCTGCATCACTTGCGTCACTCCTTTGGGACTTGGACTTATTTGAGGCTGCGTGCCCCAGAATTGCCCGACATCACGCGTCACTTCGAAAAATCTCCAGCAACTGTTTTTGCACTAAAAACTGGCAGGCGTCTGCGAGTGCTGCTTTTTGGTCGTGATACACAAGTCAGTCGCATTTATGCCTTTGCTGTGGCCAGGTTGCTCGGTCATTCGAGTCCTGGCGTGTCTTTTGGCCACTACGTCCATTGCTCCGACCTTGTGCTCGATTGCATCGTAAAAAGGGAGTGTCGAAGACTGCCAAAGTATGTATATCTTGCAGTATCCGGGCTTCAGAAGTCTGCTGTCTACAAGGGCCTCGGCGAATCCATCGATGAGTTAGTGATTATTTCCAGAAATTTTCACATGCCGGAGCTGGTGAAAAGGCTTGAGCACCCCGTGGTGAAGCCAACTAGGGGTAGACCGCGATTGCCACCTGCGCATCAACGGTCAGGTTGGATGGCTCTTGATCAGGTTGAGTTGGTTCTGTCTTTGTCAATCAAAGATTCTGTCTCGCCAGCCGATATTTCAAAAGAGCTAAAACTGAAAACGCAAGTCGTCAACCGAATCATCGCCACCGCCATCGCCGTTGGTAAAACCGACGGTATACCGCTTGATACCAACGGTCAGCTATCTAAAATTCCTTTTGCCATCCACCGAACGCATGGTCATCAATACTGTGACTTACTTGAGCAGCGATTGGCGACTTTGTCGATAAGCGAGCCAGCCTTGTACACCAAAGGTCTAGATATTTACCTTAGTCATTTCGACTTTCAAAAGAAGGATGTGCTTTTCCGAGGGCAACAGGACGCTGAAGAACTCAAACTGTTCCTGGAATTTTTGAAGGTCTTGGGTTCTAAGCCAAATGAGTTCACCTGGGTCACTCGCGTTTTGGACACCACTTCCAAGACCATCCCAACCTGGGCCAAAAAAATGAAGTTCGCCTGGGTCCCATCAGATTGCAAGGCAATCAAACCAAAAAATAAGCTTGGTGCAGGAAGCTACGCAAAGTGGTTGGGTGTACTTCCGATTGATTCAACACAGCGATCCATTGGGCTCCCAGTAGCAAACACGATTTTTTTAGCCAGATTGCTCATCTAACCGCAATGATGTCGGGGCGCGACACGCAGTGTTCGGCACTGAATCCGCAAAATGCTTTGCCCGAAACGCATGTGTTGATTGTGATCAACGCCATTAAGGATCAAACTGCTCTGACCTCGTTGAGCAAGTTGGGATGACGCTCAAGAACCCTGAACAACTTCACAAGGGCTAAAGGTGGCTTGGTTTTACCGTTCTCGTAGCGAGAAAAAGCATTGACACCCCCACCAAAGATTTCAGCGGCCTGACGTTGATCCAGATCGAGCTTCTTTCGTACCCTGGCAATATATTCAGGATCAACATAAGCGGCGTTGACTTGACGCTGGAACTGCCCAAGCAACTCGCTATAACGATCGCCGTGCTCACGGTTCAGCAGAACCTCGCCACAAGCTGGACAGAAGTCACCTGTCACAGTTGCAATTTTGGTGGATTCGCCCTTGTAAACATAGGGCATATCGCGGGTGTCGTGGATCAGTTCGGCCGCTCCACAGCATGGGCATTTCATGGTCTTATCTCCTTGAACGAAACGATCAGCACGTCATCAATGACGGTTAATTTCAAATACACATCGTCACCATTGACTGTCTTGGTGTTGTAAACGTCCTGCCAAATACGGTGATCGGCATAAGTCGTCATGCTCTTATAAAAATTGGTGGGCACAAGTGACATGACGACCTCACACATCCCCGACAAATTATTGACACCAAGGTCACGCGCACCACTGAAGGCGCTTGCAGTCGCCTTGACCCTCCCTGCGTCCACCAAAGCTTTAACGACTGACAGCTTGCAGTGGGGGGTTCTCTTTTCCATGCCGAATCTTAACCTATTTGGTATTTTTTGCAAGTAGGTTAATGGCCCCCCTTTCGTCAAATGAGGATGTCGAGGTCGAACTTATCAACCCCTTGGCCGCTCAAGTTCGACACTTCCCGCACGTAAGTGATTGAATCCAATAGAAATGGACTTCAAAGCGCAGACTACAAAACGGGTTTAGCCAAGTCTGACGGGGTCGGTGGTGTCAACGCCAAGGC
>CAIYNH010000092.1 GCA_903927495.1 uncultured beta proteobacterium | reverse complement strand
TCAGGACCAACGCTTGAGCAAAAATCAGCTCAGATCGAAGCCAAGAAATCAGTCACACAAATCAAACACCAGTACTTCTGCATCCTGCGCGTCACACAAAGTCACCTGCAACTCATCAGCCAGCAAAGCGGCATCACCGGTTCGCAAGGTCACACCGTTCACCGTCACGACCCCACGAACAAGATGCACGTAGGCTTTGCGTCTTGCGGCCAATTTCAGACTGGCAGTTTGCCCTGCAACAAATAACCCGGCATAGAGTCGGGCATCGGCATGAATCCGGACCGAGCCCAGCGCCCCATCCGGCGAAGCAACCAGGCAAAGTTGACCATTTTTTTCCGCATCTGTAAACGTGGTTTGCTCGTAACTGGGCTTGACTCCGATCACATCCGGTTCAATCCAGATTTGCAACAAATGCGTGGTGTCGTTGGGCGCATGGTTGAATTCGCTGTGCTGTACGCCGGTCCCTGCACTCATGCGCTGTACGTCACCCGGCGGGATAGCTTTGACATTGCCCATGCTGTCTTTGTGAGCCAGTGAACCAGAGAGCACATAAGTCACGATCTCCATGTCGCGGTGACCATGCGTGCCAAAACCTTTACCGGGTGCCACCCAGTCTTCGTTGATCACGCGCAAATTTCCCCATCCCATGTGCGCGGGGTTGTAATAGCCAGCAAACGAAAAACTGTGAAACGACTTCAGCCAGCCGTGATCAGCGTAGCCGCGTTCTTGTGAGGGTCTGAGAGTCAACATATTTGTTCTTTCTGGAAGAGTGCCTACTTTAGACTTTGAGTTCGGTGCAAGAATCCAAGCTATTTGATGGCATCATTCAAATTATTTGAACTTTTCTGGATTTACAGTGCAAACTCCCCGCAACGTATTGACACCCGATGCGCTGGCCATGCTGCAAGCTATTGCCCGCACGGGCAGTTTTGCTGCAGCAGCGCGCACCTTGGGCATAGTGCCGAGTGCCCTCACCTACCGGGTGCGACAAATGGAAGATGCGCTCGACGTGTTACTTTTTGACCGGAGCACACGCCAAGCCAAAGCGACCGAGGCCGGGCTGGAACTGCTGGGTGAGAGTGAACGGATGCTGCAGGACATTGACACCGTCGCCAACCGCGTCAAACGCGTGGCCACGGGATGGGAGCCGCAGTTCACCATTGCCGTTGACAGCATAATTGCCAAAGTCACCGTGATCGAACTGGTTGAAAAATTTTATCTGCTGACCCCACCGACCCGTGTTCGTCTGCGCGACGAAACCCTCTCTGGGACACTGGAGGCCCTGAGCAACGGTTTGGCCGATCTGGCGCTGGGTGTTGCCGATGCCATGCAAAACGCCAAGATTCAAGCCAAAACCCTGGGTGATGTGGGCTTTGTCTACGCCGTGGCCCCACACCACCCTTTGGCAGGCATCACTGTACCGCTGACCGACGAGATGATGCGCCAGCATCGTGCTGTCGCGGTGGCCGACTCCATCAGCCGAGGTCAAGGTCTGACGGTAGGACTGCTGGGCGGCCAAGACGTGTTTACCGTAGCCACCATGCAGGACAAACTTGACGCGCAATTGCGGGGCCTGGGCTGTGGATTTTTGCCAGAGTGTATGGCTGGCCCTTTTATAGACACCGGCCGATTGGTAGTAAAAACCACGAGCAGTGCGCAGCGTGTGGTGCGTGTCAATTACGCTTGGAGAACTTCGAAAACAGGTCAACCGGGGCGCGCCTTGCAATGGTGGTTGAAACAACTTGAGAATCCTGGTACCCGCACTGCTTTACTGGAGCGACATCGGGGCGTGTAAAGTCGGTCACATTCAGATTTATCAATAATAGGAAAAAACATGAGTAAAACTCCAAAATCACCTCAACATTTCGCCGTTGTTGGCGCTGGCATGGCGGGTATCACCTGCGCCCGTACCCTGGTTCAGGCCGGCCACCGTGTCACGGTGTTTGAGAAAAGTG
>CAIYNH010000091.1 GCA_903927495.1 uncultured beta proteobacterium | reverse complement strand
CGATCTCCAGATACTGCGCAATCTCATTTAACAGACTGTCCAGCAAGGGGCTCAATGCGGCAAAGGCAACACCCACTTCTGCACTGCCACCAGACTTGCTCAGTTGCTCTACCGCGGCCAATTGCACACACAGCGCCTGATCACAAAATATGGGCATGCAACCCTTAAGCGAATGCAGCAAAGGGTTGGCTGACCGCACGTCTCCGTCAGCAAGCGACTGCCTGATGATTGGTACATCTCGCTCCAGCAGTTCCTGCAGCATGGGCAGCATACCGCGCATGGCCTGCAAGTCACCAATCTGCTCCAAAGCACGCGCCGGATCCAGGTACATCCAAGGCTGGCCACTAGCGGAAATCATTGCCATCAACTACTCCTCGAACGGATTCAAAATCACAAGGGCGGTCAAAACCCCGCAAGCACAGTGTAGCAACTGCTCGGGGGATAATGCATCCCCATGAATCCGAATTTGAACCTCCTGCAGGCCTATCCGTTCGAACGTCTGCGGCATCTGTTTGCCCCGATTACGCCCAATCCAGCCTACGCCCCCATCAGTCTGGGTATTGGCGAACCAAGGCACGCGACGCCCGAACTGATCAAACACGCGTATTGCAAGGCTATCAACGATCCGCAGGGCGGATTGTCGACTTACCCGGCAACGGCAGGCGTGGTGGGTTTGCGTCAGTCCATCGGGCGTTGGCTGCAACTCCGTTACGGGTTGGAGTTGGATGTCCACACGCAAATTTTGCCAGTCAATGGTACGCGCGAGGCCCTGTTCGCATTCGCGCAAACCGTGGTAAATCCTGCGTCAAAGGTTGCAAGCAACCAACCACCACTGGTCGTGTGCCCCAATCCCTTCTACCAGATCTACGAGGGCGCGGCCCTACTGTCAGGAGCGCAACCATACTTCGTCCCGTCGGATCCGTCACGCAATTTCGCGCAGGACTGGGACAGCGTGCCAGACGATGTGTGGGCGCGAACGCAGCTGCTGTTTGTTTGTTCGCCAGGCAACCCCACAGGCGCAGTCATGCCGCTGTCCGAATGGAAAAAGTTGTTTGATTTGAGCGACCGATTCGGTTTTGTGATCGCCTCCGATGAATGCTACAGCGAAATTTATTTCCGGGAAGAGCCTCCTCTGGGTGGTTTGGAAGCCGCAGCCAAGCTGGGCCGCACAGATTTCAAAAATCTTTTGATCATGACCAGCCTGTCCAAACGCAGCAATGTGCCGGGCATGCGCAGCGGCTTTTGTGCAGGGGACGCGGCATTGGTGAAACAATTTTTGCTGTATCGCACCTACCACGGCAGCGCCATGAGCACGGTGGTGCAGGCCGCCAGCATTGCCGCTTGGGATGACGAGCAGCATGTGCAAGATAACCGCGATCAATATCGGACCAAGTTCGCCCAGGTGACGCCGCTTCTTGCCAATGTGCTGGACGTAGCCCTGCCCGACGCTGGCTTCTACCTGTGGGCCGGGGTCCAAGGCAGTGACACCGACTTCGCACGGGATCTGTTCGCTCTTTACAATGTGACGGTTTTGCCGGGCAGTTTTTTGGCGCGTGAGGCACACGGATTCAACCCCGGCGCTAACCGAATACGCATGGCACTGGTCGCCGAAACCGCCGAATGCGTTGAAGCAGCCGGGCGCATCGTTCAATTTGTGCAATCCCGAAAGTAAGACTTTGCGGGACAGGCCT
>CAIYNH010000090.1 GCA_903927495.1 uncultured beta proteobacterium | reverse complement strand
GGTAGATCAACAAAGTGTTGGCATTGACGACGCGCGTCGCCAGACCGTTTGAGTGGGTGATCTGCGCCAGGGCTTCATCAAATGCTACATCGCGCAGCAACACCGTCACTCGGGTGTCTTGTTTCAGGTCGCGGTCAAACACTACATTGATGCCGGTGCTGCTGGCCAGTGCATCAAACACCATTTTCAGGGTGGCATCACGAAACACCATCGACACCGGTTTGCGCAAACTCGGGTTCAAGCTGGGCTGGCTGCTGGTACGACCGGCTTTGTCATCAAGCGAGCGTATCGCCTGCCGAGCCGTTGTGTGGTCGGGCGCTTCACTGAGCAGTTTGATGAATTTGGCGCGAGCTTCCTGGTCGCGGCCAGTAGCAGCGGCGCGACTGGCATCGTCAAACAGTCGCTGTTGACGCTTGGCTTTTTCAATCACTTGCAAACCTTCCTGGGCGCGGTCGTTGGTGGGGCTCAGCAACAATATATGCTGGTAAATTTCAGCAGCCTTGGTGGGTTGCTTGTCGCGCTGCCCAGCGGCCTCAGTTAGCAACTCGTTGATGGCGCGATCGCGCGTGGTCTTGACCGCCGCACTGTATTCAGCATTGGTGGGTGATTGTTGGCTGGCTTCGTAAAAACTGGAGAGAGCAGGCTCCCACTGGTGTGCCACAAGCTGATCTTGACCACGCCTGAATGCATCTTGCCCGGTAGCGCAGCCGATCAAAATGAATAGCAGGTTGATCAGACTGAGGCGATATATCATTGTAAGGTTCCAATCTGCAAGGTCTGTTCTTGGCCGGTGGTCGTGTGGCGAAAGACCAGTTGTTTGTCGGTCATGGCCGTCAGTTGCCAATTGTTGCCAAGGGTTTGTCCCACTTTTGCAGCGATGACGTGGTCCTGCTCATCGGTCAAAAAGGCGTGGCTAGTATCCTCAGCCAGCAAGTGACCGATGTATTTGAGGCTGAATACCGGTTTGGGTGAGCCCGCTGCTACAACGGCCGGACTTGCAACAACGGTTGGCGGTGCTGTGCTAAAGATGTCAATGATGGGAGGTTGGGCCTCAGCCCGAGCTGACCACAACAGCGGCAGCACGGGCGAGGGTGGGGCGGGCTTGATAGGCGCACGCCGTGCAGTACGTTCGGCTACGATTTTGGGCGCGGGGGTCTCTTGGCCAATTTGCCAGGTGGCCCATAGCGTGAGCAACAAGACAGCCAGTAGCAACATGCGCCGACGGGTCAGAGGAGTCGGTGCTGATTTCATGGCTTTGAAAACAGAACCAGCCGTACCTGTGCGCGTATGCCTGCACTCCCTGCAGGGCGACTTAATTCGATTGACTCCAGAGCCAGAGACTCATCCTGTGCCATCAAGTCGCGTAAGAACTGCCGAATGGCGGGGTAGCTGCCACTGAGGTCTGCCTGGATTTCATGGCGCGAGATGGATCCTGCTGTACTCTTATTTTGATAGCTAGCTTTGCGCACTAGCACAGTGTGTTGGGCTGCTATCTTATGTAGACGCTCGACCCGCGCCTGATCGGCAGGCTGTTGCGCCAAGCGCGCCAGGATGTCTTGCAGCCTGGCATGCGCCGGCGACACCGGCGCAATCGGCTTGACATGCGAGTTGCGCTGTGCCTGAATATCTTGACCCAACTGTTTGACTTGTGCGCTCAAGGGCATCAGCAGCTGGTATTCAACCCAGCCTTGCAAAGCCAGCATGATCAGCGCGAGCCCCACAGCGAAAGCAGGGATGGGCCATGACGATTTCATGGTATCGAAGCCCAGCGGGCGGTAACCACGGCGCGTAAAACCCCTGCGTTGTCGGGTAAAGCTTCTGAGGTCAACATGACATCACGCAATACCGTTTGCTGCATCAGTCCCTGAATTAGCTCGGCCACGCTGGCAAAGTCGGGGCTACTCACGCTGATGCTGACCAACCCGTCAGCTGCGAGCGGGGTGATGCTGTCCACGATCATGCGCGATGGTCGGGCGGCTTCAATGGCCTGCAGTAAGCTGTCCCAAGGCACAGCCAGACCGTTGATCATGACTTGGACACTGCTGGCCAGCCTGGATTGCTCAGCGGTGAACTCCAGCTCGTTGCTGCGCAAGCCATTGCCATTCAACTGACCCTGGCGTAACTCAAGCGCAGTTTGCTCAATCTCCAGCGACCGCAAGCGCCAGGCAGCACTACCTAGTTGCAAGCCAAAAATGAGCGCCAATGCAGCAAATATTGCCTGCCTGCTATGCAGGCGCTGCGCACGGTTCAGCGCAAAGTCAAGATCAGCAAGGTGCTTCATGTGGTTTTTGACAAACAAGTGAGTTGCTGCAAGCGCCAGACCCAGCTACTTGAGAGTTCAGCTGCTGCACAGACGCGCGAGGACCAGCCCGCATTGAGCAGGTTTTTACAAACAGGAGACAAGTCAGTGGCAGCATCAAAATTAATGATAACCAGGGCACGGCAGTTGTCGCCAGAACGAGCTGATTCGCGAGCCAATTGCAACGGCAATTGCGCCGCCAGGCTGGCGGTATCTGCCATACCTGATACGACACACCAATCCCTAAGCGCACCGTTTTGCAATCGCATCAGCGTGACATGGGTACGTTCTAATATAACCAGCCAGTACGCACCAGGTAATTTGCTCAACTGAGCTCCCAATAGCAAACCAAGTGATTTGGCACTGGAGAGCACACAGCCACGCTGCGCCAATCCGGCTTGCAGGATGTCCAACGCGTCCGCAGGCCAAGCCACAGCGGTAAGGCGCGCATCGTGCTGACTCCAGCACCAGCGCCAACCGTTCATCAGCTCACCATAAAATCGCCGGTAATGGCTGGCCAATAGGGTGTCGATGGCCTCGTCGCTGTGTGGTGTTGCAGGAAGGATCAAGATGGCCGGGCGTGCCCAATAATCTGATACTGCCACTTGTAAGCGGCGACGACGCACCTTGGTTTGATCTATCAGCGAGAGCAGGTCGCCCACGGCAACGGAAAATTTGTCTGCCAACGGGGTGGCATCTTGGACATGCTGCGGCCCCACGATGGGCCGACCGCTACAAGCATCGAAGGCGACAGCCTGAGGCGTGATCAGGGCCTTGCACGGCGAGTGCAGGGCGGAGAGCACACGATTAAAAGCCGAACTACCGATGGTTGGTGACAACAAAATCCCCTCTTG
>CAIYNH010000089.1 GCA_903927495.1 uncultured beta proteobacterium | reverse complement strand
GGCTTCTTCTTTGAGAGTTTCAACCAGAACGCCTTTCAGAAAGCGACGGGGTTGAGCATCGATTTTGTACAAGACAATCATTCGCGCTCCGCCAAAGGCGTGTTGCGTGGTCTGCACTATCAGATTGAGCAGGCACAGGGGAAACTGGTGCGGGTTGTGCGTGGTTCGGTATTCGACGTAGCCGTTGATCTGCGCAAGTCTTCCGCAACCTTTGGGAAATGGGTCGGTGCCGAATTGACGGAAGATAACAAGCGGCAGATGTGGGTTCCGCCCGGTTTTGCGCACGGGTTCCTGACCCTGAGCGAATCGGCAGAGTTCCTCTACAAGACGACCGATTACTATGCGCCGCAATTTGAGCGCTGCGTAGCCTGGGATGACCCGACACTGGCCATAGCTTGGCCTTTGTCAGGTTCTGCTCCGCTGGTGTCAGTCAAAGATCAAGCAGGTGCAACGCTACAAGATGCGCAGATTTTCCAAACCATGTGAATTCGCCAGTCAGTGGTGACAATTTTTTGCCCAGTCACCACGCTGCAACTCGGTCTTCGAGGTTTCCAAAGCAAGGCTGGGTGACGGTGAATTGCCATTTACCGCGGATTGGAATGTAACTGCCTCTTGTACTTATGCTGCTACGCCAGCTCAGCAAGCAACTCAGGGTGGCGACTGACAAGCTTGAGTAGACTTTGCGCGGCACCGCTGGGCACCTTGCGGCCCTGCTCCCACTCCTGCAAGGTGCGAACCGACACACCCGTGGCACGAGCAAACTCGGACTGCGACAGGCCAGCCTGAGTACGTGCAGCCAAAAGTTGCCACTGCGGTCCCACCAATACCTCTCGAGTTTGCACCGTGCCATCGGCCAACGTCACCGTTCGGCGAACGCTGCCATCAGCCAAAGGCTCAAACGTGGTAGTGCGTGCCGCTTTTCCAGTCTGCAACTCCCGCACTGCCAACAGTAATTCTGCACCGATATCGCGATTGGCATCACGCGCTTGCAGTTGTGCATCAGTCATCATGGTTTAGCAACTCCTTTAATTGTTTCAACACCGCTGCGGGAATGCTGGTTCGTACGCTCTTGGCATAAATCACCAGCAACAATATCTGCCCTGCAGCGTTGCGCGTGTAGTAACACACCCTTACTCCGCCCGATTTGCCTGAGCCGCCTCGGGCCCAACGCACCTTGCGTACGCCGCCAGAACCTTTGACCACATCTCCAGCTTCGGGGTTTTCTAGCAAAAACTGCTGAAAGGCGGTGTAGTCGTCTTCACTGAGGTAGTCGTACACCATTTTGGTGAACAGGCCAGACTCAATGAACTCATAGTGCATGCGCCTAATTATACGCTTTAAGCGTATAAACAAGAGCGCATTGCTGTCACATTTTGCAGCCCACCGTTTGATCGGATTTCCGTCCAGTCACTCAGCAGCAACTTCATTCCCACATTCCCCCCAAATTGACTTGATAGCTTGTCGCCTTCGAAGCCAACATGGACACAACCACAAGAAGTCCACCACGCACCGAGCAAGCAAGTCAACCATGCCTCCCGATCAAATCAACCCCCAACCCGCCCTACGCGCAGCCCAGTACGTGCGTATGTCCACCGAGCATCAGCAGTACTCCACCAACAACCAGGCTGACAAGATTCTGGAGTACGCCCAGCGCCGCAATATCGAGATCGTACGCACCTATGCCGACGAGGGTAAAAGTGGCTTGTCACTTGGCGGGCGGGCTTCGCTACAAAAGCTCCTCGCCGATGCTGAATCTGGTTTAGCGGACTTCACCCTGGTGCTGGTCTATGACGTCAGTCGCTGGGGCCGGTTTCAAGATGCGGATGAGGCAGCTTTT
>CAIYNH010000088.1 GCA_903927495.1 uncultured beta proteobacterium | reverse complement strand
TGGGTACTGTGTGGATTGTGCCTGGGTAGTGTCGCCGCCGCGTATGCAAACGCGATACGACATGGGTAGCTCTTCCAGTCCCGGCCTGCCTGGCGGGAAATGTTTTCAAGGTAAACATTGTTCAAGCGAAGAGAGGCGGCCCGGCATTTATTAACTTACCTTGAAGCCTTTACAGCCTTTACAGCCTTTACAGCCTTTACAGCCTTTACAGCCTTTACAGCCTTTACAGCCCTTGCGCAAAGACTGCTGAGGATCTACTTTTGTCCCCAGTCCCAAGATTTCCAGGCGCTGTACAAATGCGCTAAGAAGCCAAAGGGGTTCAATTCGCGACGAACTGTCGAAGTGGCTTTCTTTCAATAGTGCTGTCCAAAGTGCTGCCATTGGAAGGCTGCGCTTTTGCGCCGAGCAGGCTTGGTCGCAATAGACGCGGTGTGAAAACACTGGCCAAGTTTCCGGGAACGGATGCAATAGAGATTGAGCCGTCCATCAGTGCACCTTTGCGTTTTAATATCCGAACGTTCAATTGCCAGTCGATCCCGAGTGAGGCGAGTACGCGCAGCGGTGCAGGTGATGCGTCGAGTTGGGCCGCTTCCGGTCGAAAAAGGAAAACCAAGCAGTCGCAAGACTGTGCGTGCACTTGGAGACGTCGTACCTGTTCCGCACGCGCCTGTGGCAACCACGCCAGGATGGCGCCGCCGCGAGGATTTGCCTTGACCAACTGCTCGGTCGCCCAGAGCCGCTCCGCAGGAGAATCGGCTGCAATCCATACCAGGTTACTCTCGGCAATGCCCAACTTGACCAATCCAGGTACGTGGGGTCGTTTTGGGGGGCCAACAAGGAGGATTTGTCCACCGGCACTCACCAGTTTCTCCAGTGCCGGAGAAAGCAGCCTCCATTCGCACAGAGTCGGCTGGGGCTGCAATACTTCAGTAACGGCGTTACAGGGCCAACCGCCACCCGGTAACTCGGCGTCCAGAGCGTCAAAACCGGTGGCAACAACGGCTTGACTGGCTTGACCAACCTCTGTTCCACGCCAAATGGCTTGTGAAACGCTGCCGGCAAGCTGCCCAACGTCAAACAGCTGTTTGCCTCCATCGCCGTGGGTTGAAGGCGCATTGACTATTCGTTGAAGTAGTGCCGACATGGATGATTTCGATATACTGGATACAATCACAGTATAGCGAAATCATCCAATTGGGCAAGGATCAATGAGAATTGCACCTGACCTGAATACACTCAGTCTGGATGAACCGGACCTCAAGGATGTGGCACTCATGCCTGTCGTGGCGCAAGATACCACCAGGACGGTGCCCGCCATGAGGGAGCGGACTATTGTCATCCCTTCTTTGAGTGGTGACAGGGGTTTAGACAGGCATCCTGCGAATACTGGTCCTCGAATCCCTCGTGTTCGGGGTGCCATTTCTTTTTCGATGTCGGACGGCCCCATGCGGTGGTTGAGCTACGCAGGTATGGTTCAATTTAGGTCAACCCACACCCCTCACTCGCAAGCTCGGCACCTTCATTTTCATCTGGATCGCTGCGTTGTCTTTCCAGGGACAGGCTGAAACGTCGGAGGGGAGGGTGATTCACGTCGCCGACGGTTAAAGTTACGGAGATGGACTCCAGCTAACTGAAGGGTCCAATCGTTGGTCAGCTAAAGACTGATTGCCGACATTCAGATTTCCAGACAACGGTCGATCAGGGTTGCGTGATCCTCTCACTGCGGACCCGCACGGTGGGTGGTGTGTGTGTGGGGGGGGCGGTTAGAAGCCGTCATCTACCCGATTGGGCCTAGCGCCATCTAGCAACCCTGTGACTGCTCAATCTGTAGCCGTCGAAAGCGAAATGTCGTTTGATCGTATATCCAATATTGCCTGAAGCTATTGTTGTAGTGCGGTTGATGGTCAATCCGGATGCTTGGTTCGCCATTGATTGTTCCCACTGATAGTGAAAAGATGCCGCTATCTGGTCGCGAGGCCTCCATCAGCACTTGAGTTTTGCCAC
>CAIYNH010000087.1 GCA_903927495.1 uncultured beta proteobacterium | reverse complement strand
CGCGCCGACCAGTTCTGGATTGACGGCCTGCCTGAACAAAGCGCGCGCTTCGGCTTTGCGCATGCTGATGCCTTCACGCCGACGCGCTGGTTGGTGGACGGCGACACGGTGAGCGTGGGCCACTGCGAGCTCAAGGTGCGCCATTGCCCTGGTCACACACCGGGTCATGTGGTGTTTTATTCGCCCGGGATAAAGCGCGCTTTTGTGGGTGACGTGCTGTTTGCCGGCTCGATTGGTCGCACTGATTTTCCTCAGGGTGATCACGACACACTGATTGCCAGCATCGTCAATCGACTCTGGCCGATGGGCGACGACACAGTTTTTATCCCCGGGCACGGGCCTGAGAGCACGTTTGGGCGAGAACGCAAAAGCAACCCTTATGTGGCGGGAACGTAAACGCCGTTTGCGCGTGTGCCACTGGTTTCAGCAGTCAACGACTTTGGATTGAGCGGCTACGCATGTCACAGTCTCGATAGTCCCAGAAGAGCGGCTATCGAGACGTACACTGCACCGAAATGACTGGGCGCAGCTACTGCCAAAATTTTATCGAGCGGCGTTTGCGTCAGCCACGGTCAAGGCCGTCATGTTGACAATCCGGCGCACCGTGGTGCTGGCAGTCAGGATGTGTACCGGCTTGGCTGCCCCCAAGAGTACCGGCCCTACGGCAATATTGCCGCCCGCAGCGGTCTTCAGCAGGTTGTAGGCAATATTGGCGGCATCGATATTCGGCAGGACCAGCAGGTTGGCATCGCCAGCCAGCGTGCAGTTGGGCATCATGGCCTTGCGCGATGCGCCGTCGAGTGCCACGTCGCCATGCATTTCACCATCGACTTCAAGCCATGGCGCTTGCACTCGCAACAAGGCCAGTGTGTCGCGCATCTTGATGGCGCTGGGCTGGTTGCTGCTGCCAAAGTTTGAATGCGAAAGCAATGCAGCTTTGGGACGAATGCCAAAACGTTTCATCTCTTCAGCAGCCATGATGGTGATTTCGGCCAATTCCCCTGCGGTGGGGTCGTAGTTGACGTGGGTGTCAACCAAAAACACCTGCCGGCCGGGCAACATCAGCCCGTTCATGCAGGCATAGGTGCTCACTCCCGCGCGCATGCCAACCACCTGATCAAGGTATTGCAGATGCACCAGCGTGGTGCCCCAAGTGCCGCAGATCATGCCGTCAACATAGCCTTTGTGCAACAACATGCCGGCTATTAAGGTCAGGCGCCGGCGCATTTCAATCTTGGCGACCTGCTCGGTTATGCCCTTGCGCTCGGTCATGCGGTGGTAGGTTTGCCAGAAATCACGGTAGCGATCGTCGAGCTCGACGTTGACCACTTCGTAATCAATTCCCTCACGCAAGCGCAGACCGAATTTTTCAATGCGCGCGGCGATGACTTTGGGGCGGCCAATCAGGGTCGGCATGGCGAGCCCTTCATCGACCACAATTTGCGCGGCCCGCAGCACGCGTTCTTCTTCGCCCTCGGCGTAGGCCACACGTTTTTTTAGTGCGGTTTTTGCTGCAGTGAAAATCGGCTTCATCACCGTGCCAGAGGCATAAACAAAGCTTTGCAGCCTTTGGATGTAAGCGTCCATGTCGGCAATAGGCCGCAGTGCAACACCACTGTCCGCCGCCGCTTGGGCTACGGCTGGGGCAATTTTCATCATCAAACGGGGGTCGAATGGCTTGGGAATCAGATAATTTGGCCCGAATGCCAGAGGCTCACCCGCGTAAGCTGCTGCCACCACTTCGCTTTGCTCGGCCTGCGCCAGTTCAGCAATAGCGTGCACGGCAGCGATTTCCATCTCCAAAGTGATGGTTGATGCACCGGCATCCAGTGCCCCCCGGAAGATGTACGGGAAGCACAAAACATTGTTGACCTGGTTGGGGTAGTCGGCCCGCCCCGTGGCCATGACGG
>CAIYNH010000086.1 GCA_903927495.1 uncultured beta proteobacterium | reverse complement strand
CACAACATGCGCACCCTGTCGGATGCGCCACGTGAAAAGTGGGCCCGCATTGCGTCTGAAACGCTGGATATTTACGCACCGATTGCGCATCGGCTGGGCTTGAACCAGACCTACCGTGAACTCCAGGACTTGTCTTTTCAGTATCTGCGGCCCTGGCGCTATGCGGTACTTGTGAAAGCAATCACCAAGGCGCGCGGTCGCCGGCGCGACCTCATTCAAAAGGTGCAATCAGACCTCGAGGCGACGTTTTCAAATCACGGCATGACGGTCAGGATTGCCGGTAGAGAGAAAACACGTTTCTCCATTTATTCCAAGATGGTCGAAAAAAATCTCAGCTTTGCCCAGGTCACCGACATCTATGGGTTTCGCGTCATCGTACCCAGTTTGATTGACTGTTATACAGCGCTGGGTTTGTTGCACCAGCTCTACAAACCCGTTCCTGGAAAATTTAAAGACCATATCGCGATCAACAAGATTAACGGCTATCAGTCTTTGCACACCACCTTGGTGGGGCCATCGGGGATCAATGTAGAGTTTCAGTTGCGCACTGAGGCGATGCATCTGGTTGCAGAAAGCGGAGTCGCGGCGCATTGGCTTTACAAGGAACACGGTCACAGCTCATCAACCCACAATGATCGAATTGGTTCAAAGTGGTTGCAATCTTTGCTCGACATTGGCGACGAAACACGCGACGCAGCCGAATTTTGGGATCATGTCAAGGTCGATCTTTTTCCCGATGCGGTCTACGTATTTACCCCGAAAAGTCAAATTCTGTCGATGCCACGAGGTGCTACCGTAATCGATTTTGCCTACGCGATTCACAGCAATGTTGGCGATCACGCCGTTTCCGCTAGGATCAACAATGAGCAGGTACCGCTGCGCACTGAAGTCAACAATGGCGATGTGGTTGAAGTCGTCACCGCGCCGGATTCATCGCCTAATCCGGCCTGGTTGGGCTTTGTACGCACTGCGCGGGCCCGCTCGAAAATCCGCCAGCATCTGAAAACACTGGCCCAGGCCGACTCGGAGAACCTGGGCGAAAAAATGCTCACACAGGCTTTGCGGGCCGAAGGCATTGAGCATCTGCCTGATGATGTCGGCGTGAATGGGATCCTATGGGAAAAACTATTGCGTTTCAGTGGCAACCGAACCCGCTCGGAACTGCTCACTGAGATCGGATTGGGTCGACGCATTGCCACCATTGTTGCCAAACGGCTGACCAAACTGCTGGCGGACCTGGGTGAAAAACCCAACCCATTGCTGCTCACGCGAGAGCGTTTCGCTGTTGGCGATACCGTCGCCCAAGGCAGTGTTTCTGTTGACGGCAGTGAAACCACGTCGGTGCGTTTTGGCAAGTGCTGCCGCCCCATTCCGGGTGACAGCATTGTGGGTTATTTGGGCCGTGGCGAAGGATTGACCGTTCATGGGAGCGATTGCCCGGTCGCCAGTAAGCTCAAAGGCAAGGACAGCGATCGGTTTATCAGTGTCGAGTGGTCGGATGAGACCGTGCGCACATTTGAAACTAGCATTGTGGTTACCGTCAACAACGGCAAAGGCGTGCTGGCCAAGGTCGCCGGTGCGTTGGCCGAAGCCGAAGCCGACATTACCCACGTTGACATGGCTGATGAGTCTGCTCAGGGTGCTCTGGATCTGAAATTTATCATCACCGTCAGAGATAAGTCCCAACTTGAAACGGTGCTTAGAAACCTGCGTCGCACGCCTGCTGTTCTGAAGGCCCAAAGAGCCAAAAATAACCTGTCGTAGTTCGCCGTAGACGTCGGGGTTTTAGGCAGTCCAGTGGCCGTCTAGGCGTTAAAAATCATTCATTAATTGCGAAATTGTTGAAATAGTGCTAAATAACCCCTCATTTCTGCCGTTAAAGAATCTACGAACGGAGAAAAGACCCCAGACCTCATCTGTCGCCTGACAAACTATGCAACTACCATCCATCGATCGAATCCAGAGCGCACGGCCATTGGCCGTCGAGTCGGCTTCATTGGCGACAGGTAGAGT
>CAIYNH010000085.1 GCA_903927495.1 uncultured beta proteobacterium | reverse complement strand
GGTTGGCGCACCACATGCGGTGCGTGTTGATCACTGCTTTGGGCAGCTTGGTGGAGCCGCTGGTAAAGAGAAATTTGGTGATGGTGTCGGGCCCGGTGGCCTGCATCGCCTGATCAACTTGGGCTGTGACAGGTGTGGCAAGCAGTTCGGCAAAGGGGGTGCTGCTGCGCCCTTCGATTTGCCCATGAGTCAATACCACGTCGATGTCGGTGCCGACTGCAGCCTTGATGGCTCTTGCGTAGCGCTCTGCATCGGCGGCAAACACCAACCCAGGTGTGACGGTTTTAAGGACATGGCGCAGCTTGTCAAAATCCTGGCTGATCAGAGAGTAGGCGGGTGAGGTGGGGACAAACGGCACGCCTGCAACCAGGCAGCCCAACGCCAACAAAGAATGCTCCAGGTCGTTTTCTGACAGGATGACGACTGGACGCTCGGCACTCAATCCACGGTCGAGCAGCGCCTGGGCAATGCTGCGGGCCTGGCTCCAGGCTTGGCCGTAGCTTAAATGCTGCCACTCGCCAGTGCTGGCATCGACCAGTCTTTCACGGCGTGCCATGAAGCTGCGCTCGGGTACGGTTTGAGCCCAGTGCTGCAAGCGATCGGTCATACGCGCCGGGTAATCCTTGAGCGCTTGTTCGGCGCGCAGGTAATGCACGCCTGGTGCACCGTCGCGCAGCGCAACGCGCTTCACACCAAAAGTCAGTGGACGAAATTTTGCAGGGGTCATGGTTGTCTCGCGCGTCTAATCTTTTGAATTTTGTTTGCCTGACCTTGAACTGGGCTCAGGATTTTTGTACTTTTGCTGCACGACCTTCGAGGAAAGCACGCACCCGCTCTTTGGCTTCGGGGGCGCTTTGGGCAATGGCCGCCATCATGGCTTCGGTCATGTAGCCCTGGTCGGCGGGTTGGTCGGCAATGCGTGGCAGCACATGGGTCAGTGCGTAGTTGGTCATGGGTGCATTGCCTGCGATTTGCAGTGCCAGCGCCAGCGCTTTGTCAAATGCTGTGCCAGCGGGTACCAAGTATTGCGCCAGCCCGATGCGTTCACCGTCTTGCGCGTTGTAGACGCGCCCGGTCAGCATCATGTCGGTCATGCGTGCGGTGCCAATCAGACGCGGAATGCGCACAGCGCCGCCGCCGCCCACAAAAATACCGCGTGAACCTTCTGGCAGAGCGTAAAAGGTGGTGTCGTCTGCCACGCGGATATGGCAAGCGCTGGCCAGCTCTAGTCCGCCACCGACCACGGCACCGTGCAAGGCCGCTACTACGGGTACCGGGCCGTACTGCAAGCATTCCAGCGCTGCATGCCACATGCGCGAATGAAATACACCTTGCGCTGCATCGCGCTCTTGCAGTTCACTCAAATCAAGACCAGCGCAAAAATGTTCGCCTTCGCCGTCAAGCACGGCAGCACGAACACTTTTGGGCATTTTTTCAAACAAATCACGAATCGCCAGAATCAGGCCGTCGTTGATGGCATTGCGTTTCTTGGCTCGGGTCAGGCGGATCACAGCAACTTCCTGCTGGTTACCGCATAGTTCAAAGTGGATGTCTTTTTTGTTCATGATGGAGTCTTTCGAGGGCTTGATTATGATTATTAAATATAACTATAATCAAGTGCCTAAGCGGCCATTTTTCTAAGTGTTTTCCCTAGTCACGCAAAATCATAGGAGACTTTCATGGACCACAAAAACCTTATCGCCATCGACATTCATACCCACGCGGAGGTGAGTTGCTGGAATCCGTTTGACAACTACGGCGAGGAGTACGACCGCGCTGCCGATAAGTACTTTCGCAATAGCCGCAGGCCGACTATTGCCGAGACCGTGGCCTACTACCGAGAGCGCAAAATTGGCTTGGTCATGTTCACCGTGGATGCCGAATCGCAAATGGGTCGCAAGCGCGTTCCCAATGAAGAAGTTGCCGAAGCTGCCAAGGCCAATTCAGACATGATGATTGCCTTTGCCAGCATCGACCCACACAAGGGGAAGATGGGTGCGCGTGAGGCGCGCAAGCTGATCGAGGAGCAGGGCATCAAGGGGTTCAAGTTTCATCCGACGGTGCAGGGTTATCACCCTTACGACAAGATGGCCTGGCCGATTTACGAGGTCATTGCCGAATACAAAATGCCGGCCATCTTTCATACCGGGCACAGTGGCATTGGCAGCGGTATGCGCTGTGGTGGTGGCTTGCGACTGGCTTACAGTAACCCGATGCATCTGGACGATGTGGCGGTGGATTTCCCGGACATGCAAATCGTCATGGCGCACCCCAGTTTTCCGTGGCAAGACGAAGCCCTGAGCGTGGCTACACACAAACCCAATGTCTGGATTGACCTGAGCGGCTGGAGCCCCAAGTATTTCCCCAAGCAGTTGGTGCAATACGCCAATACCCTGCTGAAAGATCGCATACTGTTTGGCAGTGACTACCCGCTGATCACGCCTGACCGCTGGATGAAAGACTTTGAAGAAGCTGGCTTTAAGTCCGAGGTAATGCCCGGCATCCTGAAAGACAATGCCGTGCGATTGTTAGGGCTGAAGTGAGAGGTTAAAAGTCGGGCTGACTGTGTCAGCGCACCGAAATGAAAATATCCCACTGTTGTGGGAATACTTTGCTTACCGCACCTGCACGGCAGCGCCGTCGCTGCGTTCAGCAATGATGCCGATCTGAAACACGGTTTCTCCGGCAATGCGAAGCATGGTCGCGCAAGCTTCAGCGCTGCTGGCATCGATGACGACGACCATGCCGATACCGTTGTTAAAGGTGCGGTTCATCTCGAAGTCGTCAATGCCGGCGGTGGCTTGCAACCAGGCAAACAGTTCGGTCTGTGGCCAACTGCCTTTGACCAGGTGCGCGGCCGTGCCTTCGGGCAACACACGCGGAATGTTCTCGAGCAAGCCACCGCCGGTGATGTGTGCTAGCGCCTTGATGGGATGCGTTGCCAGTGCTGCCAACACGTTTTTCACATACAGGCGGGTAGGTTCCATCAGTGCTTGCCGGAATGGTTGGCCGTCCAATGTGGCGGGTACGGTGCCAGCGCTTTCAGCCCGCTCAATGCATTTACGTACCAAGCTAAAACCATTGGAATGCACGCCACTTGAAGCCAGGCCAAGCACCACATCACCCGGCTCGACAGTTGCGCCGGTCAGAATCTTGGCTTTTTCAACAGCACCCACTGCAAAACCTGCCAGGTCGTATTCGCCGGCTGGGTACATGCCTGGCATCTCGGCGGTTTCGCCGCCAATCAGCGCGCAGCCAGACAGTTCGCAGCCACGGGCAATGCCACCGACTACTGCTGCGGCGGTATCAACGTCCAACTTTCCACAGGCAAAGTAGTCCAGAAAAAACAGCGGTTCGGCCCCCTGCACAAGAACGTCGTTCACACTCATGGCGACCAGGTCAATGCCCACGGTGTCGTGCATGTTCCACTCAAAAGCCAGTTTAAGCTTGGTGCCCACGCCGTCCGTGCCACTCACCAACACCGGTTCCTGGTAACGCTTGGGCACTTCAAAGAGGGCACCAAAGCCACCAATGCCGGCCAGAACACCCTCGCGCATGGTCTTTTTGGCCAGGGGCTTGATGCGCTCGACGAGCGCGTCCCCGGCGTCAATATCAACGCCAGCGTCTTTGTAGGACAGGGCCGTGGGGGGGGTGTTGGATGTGGTCATGGAGTGGGTCAATCAGAACAAAATCGGTGGTTGGTCAGTCTGCGGGCCGCAAGAATCGCCATAAAGTTCAAGCCCGATAGAATTTGGCAAGATTTTAAGGGTATGGCTTTCGCCACTTCAATGCAATTCACTTCTACTCAAAAAAGGGCTGCGGCTTGGGGCTTGGTGCTTCTGGGCCTGGTGGCTTGCGTCTGGCTGTTGGCACCGGTGCTGACACCGTTTGTGGTGGCCGCGATTTTGGCCTATGCACTCACCCCTGTGGTGGATTGGCTTGATGTGCTGGGCCGTGGCCGAATTCCCCGGTTACTGGCAGTGCTGCTGGTGGAATTGGTTTTTATATTTTTGTTGTTGGCAGTGATGTTGTTGATTGTGCCGATTTTGCTCAAGGAATTGCCATTGCTGCGTGAACAACTGTCGCCATTGCTGGATTACCTCAGCCAGAGTCTGCAGCCTGTGCTGTCACAACTCGGTTTGCATGTGGCTGTGGACGTGGGCAGCATCAAGGTGTTTTTGATGGAGCACCTGACCGCCAATGTGCAGGATAGCGTGGGTCCTGTACTGGCCTCGGTCAAGATGGGGGGCAGTGTGGCATTTTCCGTGGTTGGCAACGCAGTGCTGATTCCGGTGGTACTGTTTTATCTGCTGATGGAATGGCACCGGTTTATGGGCATGTTGCTGGCCTTGGTGCCGCCCCGCCTGCATGTTGCGGTGAACAGCTTCACTGAAGAAGCCGACGCAGTATTGGGTCAATACCTGCGTGGGCAATTGTTGGTGATGGTGGTGCTGGCGGCTTATTACAGTACCGGACTGGCATTGTTCGGCTTGGATTTGGCACTGCCCATTGGCGTATTTACCGGTTTGGCGGTGGCTATTCCTTACGTTGGGTTTGGCATTGGCTTGATACTGGCGACGCTGGCTGGATTTTTAGAGTTTTCCACGCAAGTCGGGCACATGAGTGCCTTGGTGATGGTGGCTGTTGTCTATGGCTTGGGACAAGTGCTGGAAGGCTTTTTCCTGACCCCGCGCCTGGTAGGCGAGCGCATTGGACTGCATCCACTGGCCGTTATTTTTGCCCTGCTGGCCTTTGGTCAGCTATTGGGGTTTGTTGGCGTACTGATCGCGCTGCCGTTGAGTGCGGTGCTGCTGGTGGCGATCAGGCGTTTGCGCAGCGCTTATCTTGGCAGCGCCTTGTACCAGGATACTTGATGAAACAACTGGTGCTTGACATGGGCTTGGCTACCGGGCCAAGTCTTAAAAATTTTTGCGTCGGACCCAACCAGGCAGTGCTGGCGCACCTCAGGCTCTGGCTCGGTTCGCAACTGGCCCTTGGCTCCAGTCCACGCTCGCCTGTGCCTACCTACCTGTGGGGGAGTACCGGCAGTGGCAAAACCCATTTGCTCCGGGCCATTCACATTGCTTTGCTTGAGCAGGGCGAGCGCATTGGCTGGCTGGATGCCAGCGTAAGCACACCGGCTGAGTTTCATGAAGACTGGTCGGTGCTTCTGATGGACGACGTACATGCTTTCAACCTGGTGCAGCAGCAGGCGGCCTTCAACTGGTTTGTCAATGCACAAACCCATCAGCGAGCAGTCTTGGCCACTGGAGATGTGCCACCTGCTGATCTGAAATTGCGCGACGATTTGCGTACCCGCCTGGGCTGGGGTCATGTGTTTGGGTTGCAGGCGCTTAGTGAGTCTGAGCGGCGCGCGGTGCTGCGTCAAAGTGCCGACGCGCGGGGAGTTTTTTTGAGCGATGAGGTCATGGACTTCATGTTGACACGCTTTAGCCGTGATCTGGGTAGCCTGATGGAGTTGCTCGACCTGATGGATGGCTATGCCTTGCAAACCCAGCGTGCCATTACCATCCCGCTGATCAAAGCCATGATGAACAATTATTGATGATGAAATTAGCACTGTTTGATCTTGATCACACCTTGATCCCGATGGATTCGGATTACGAGTGGGGGGTCTTTACCACTCAGCTGGGATGGAATGACCCCGTCGAATTTACCCGTCGAAATGATGAGTTTTACGCTCAATACAAAGCTGGCACGATGGACATTCATGCCTACATCCACTTTGCCACGGCCCCCCTTTGTCGCCATGGTGCTATTGAATCAGAAGCGGCTCACGCCCGTTTCATGGGCGCTGTAGTTGAAAAGGCCATGCAAGCGAAAGCGCTCGCACTGGTGCGGCAGCATCAGGCCGCAGGTGACATGCTGGTGATCGTGACCGCCACCAATGAATTTGTGACCCGGCCGATAGCGGCAGCGTTCGGGGTGGCAGAACTGATCGCCGTCAACCTGGTGCGTGACCCGCAGAGTGGCTGGTTTACCGGTGCCATATTGGGTACACCCTCGTTTCGTGAAGGCAAGGTGTCGCGCGTTCAAGCCTGGCTTGCTGAGCGACAATTGAACTGGACAGATCTCGAGACCACCTTTTACAGCGACTCCATCAACGACCTCCCTTTGCTCGAAAAAGTGACCCACCCTGTGGCCACCAACCCCGACGAGCGCCTGCGGGCTATCGCGCAGGCGCGTAGTTGGCGCATACTTGAGCTCTTTTAAAACCCTGAACTCTGCCAGCCATCGCCCCGGCCACTCCATAAAGTGCGCAAGTGTCAGACCAAGCGATCCATCAGGACCATCACAATGATTAAAAAATTTATCAACCGCTTGTTGGGCAGAGCCAGCCCAAGCAGCAAAAACTTATTTGGCAAGCGCGAAGAGATTGGCTTTGACGTGCATGGCATCAACCCTGCGTTGGTCGACGACCGGGCGCTCAACGTCCTGCGCACGCTGAAAAGCGCTGGTTTGGAGGCTTATATCGTCGGTGGCGCTGTGCGCGACCTGATGGTCGGCCTGGCTCCCAAAGACTTTGATGTGGCTACCAACGCCACACCCGAGCAAGTCAAGGGCTTGTTTCGGCGTGCTTTCATCATTGGGCGGCGCTTTCGTATCGTGCACGTTGTGTACGGGCGTGGGCGCGAGCACGAGGTGATAGAGGTTTCCACGTTCCGGGCTTATCTGGACAATGCCGCCGCCGAACAAGTGGCTGGCAACGAAAAAACCAGTAAAAACGAACTCGCTGGCATGCAGCATGCGGTTGATTCCACTGGCCGGGTGCTGCGTGACAACGTTTGGGGCCCGCAGGAAGAGGATGCGGTGCGCCGTGACTTCACCATTAACGCCATGTATTACGATCCGGAATCGCAAATTGTGGTCGATTACCACCACGGGATCAAGGACTCCAAAAACCGTGTCATTCGCATGATTGGTGATGCTGCGGCACGCTACCGTGAAGATCCGGTGCGGATCATCCGTGCCGTACGTTTTGCAGCCAAGCTCAACGGCCTGGGTTTTAAGCTAGACCCCAAAACCGCAGGTCCACTGGTGAAGTCGCAGACCTTGCTGACCGAGGTACCGCAAAGTCGCTTGTTTGATGAAATGCTCAAACTGCTGCAAACCGGGCATGCGCTGGCATCCATTGAGCAACTTAAAGTGCTGGGCATGTCGCGCGGCATTTACCCCTTGCTCGACGTGGTGGTGGAGCGCGCCGAAACACCGTTCGTGAAGTCTGCTCTGCAGGATACCGATCGCCGTGTAGGAGAAGGCAAACCCGTCGCTCCAAGCTTTTTGCTGGCCTGCGTATTGTGGTCTGACGTGCGTGATGGACTGGCCAGACGCCTGGCTGAGCGTCAGCATTCCCATCCGGCTTTGCAGGATGCCATCGACGATGTCTTCAACGCGCGCATTGGTGATGTCTCGGGTCGGGGCAAACTTGCCAGTGATATGCGAGAAATCTGGATGATGCAACCCCGCTTTGAAAAGCGTGTCGGCAGCGCACCTTTTGGGCTGGTGGAGCAAGCCCGCTTTCGGGCGGCGTTTGATTTCATGCGACTGCGCGCTGAGAACGGTGAACTCGACGAAGTGCTGTCCGATTGGTGGGAAGAATTTAGCATGGCCAATGACAATTTGCGTCAGGACATGGTCGATGAAGTCCGGATGGAGCAGCAACAGCGTCCCAAAGTAGCCCGTGCGCCCAGGGTGCACAAAGCGCCAGTCATGGCGGAGGTGCCCAGCAGTAGTCAGTCCGCCAGTGCGCCCGAGTCGCTGTCGCCAATGACCAGCGAAGCAGACGACGCACCCAAAAAACGCCGGCGACGTCGTCGCAGTTCGGGTCGGTCGGGTGGCGATGGCGCTGCGCAAGACGTTCAGGGATGAGGCACGGGGTGAGTGCGGGCGTGCGTTGTGAAGTTCTTGCGTACATTTCACTTGGCGCTAATTTGGGGGATGCGCAAGCGACGGTGAAGGCGGCTATTCAGGCAGTTGCCATCTTGCCCAATACCCGCTTAGAAGCGGTCTCCAGCTTGTACCAAACCGCCCCAATGGAAGCTTCTGGTCCCAACTATATCAATGCTGTTATAGCCATTTCAACCAGACTGGATATGCACCAGCTGCTATCAAATTTAATTAGTATTGAAAATCAGGCAGGACGTGAACGCCCCTATCACAATGCGCCCAGGACACTTGATCTGGATATTTTGATGTATGGCAAGGCCACGGTAAACAGCCCGACGCTGGTGCTGCCGCATCCACGCATGTGGCATCGCGCTTTTGTGCTGGTTCCGTTGGCTGAAATTGCCCCGGAAGTGGTCAGCGCAGAGGCGCTGGAGGCGGTTGTGGCACAAGGCTTTATCCGTCTTTCGGATGTCGTTGTTTAGCTTCTGTGCTTGAGGGTGGCTGAATGTCGCTGGTTTTGCCGTCATTTTGCTTAGAATGGGCGCGCCAGCAAAGTTTAATTGTGCGAAGGAAAAAATGTGAACACTGCCAATCTGCGGGTTGCCACCAAATTGTGGCTCGGTGTGGGTGTCATCATGGCGGCCATTATGCTGCTCAACGGGTTCGCGGTGTTTCGCCTGAACGGCCTGCAATCCGAGTCTGATGCGAAGCAGACCCAACTTAATTCGCGCATCAAGGCGGTGAGCACGTGGGCTGGTCTGACCGAAGCCAATTCGATTCGCACCCTGGCCTTAGTCACGGCCTATGACCCTGGTGTTGAAGATGCGCTAAAAACGGCCATTACTGCCACCTCTCAAAAAATATCGCTGGTTCAAAAGGCGATTGAGGCCATGCCCTTGAGCAAGGAAGAGCTGGCTCAAATGGAGAAAATTGCCAATTCCCGCAAGGTCATGGCCGATGTCCGGGCGCAAGCCCTGAAGCTCAAGTCAGACGGCAACAGCGAGGAAGCGCTCCGAACCATCAAAGAAAACTACACACCAGTAGTCGCTGCCTATTTGGCGACCTTAAATGACTTGGTCAACATGGAAGAAAAGCTGCTTGCTTCGTTTTCGCAGGAAGTGACCCAAAAGCAAACCTCTACTGAAATGGTTCTGGCCTCATTCTTTGTCTTGTTGTTTGTCTTTATCCTGATGGCGGCCGGTTGGCTCATTCGTTCCATCCGGCAATCTCTGCAACAGGCTAATCAGCTCGCCTCGAGCATCGCCAAAGGTGATCTCAGCATGCAGATCGACACCACGCGTGGCGATGAGTTTGGTGAACTGATGAGGTCACTGGCGAGCATGAACGCGTCGCTTGGCAATATGGTTAATCAGGTGCGCCACAGCACTGACAGCATTGCCACTGCCAGCGCAGAAATTGCCTCCGGCAACAACGACCTGGCCCACCGTACCGAGCAAACCTCAAGCAACCTGCAATCCACTGCCTCAAGCATGGATCATCTGACCCAGACCGTCCATGTGAGCGCTGACAATGCGCGCCAGGCCAGTACCTTGGCGGCCGATGCGTCCTTGGTGGCCGAGCGCGGTGGCGCAGTGGTCAAACAGGTGGTGACGACCATGGAAGAGATCAATGCCAGCAGCAAAAAGATTGCCGACATCATCGGTGTCATTGATGGCATTGCCTTTCAGACCAATATTTTGGCGCTGAATGCCGCCGTTGAAGCCGCCCGTGCAGGCGAGCAGGGTCGGGGTTTTGCGGTGGTTGCAAGCGAAGTGCGCAGTCTGGCGCAGCGCAGCGCCGAAGCCGCCAAAGAAATCAAGATGCTGATCAACACTTCGGTCGATAAGGTGGCTTCGGGCACGCAATTGGTGTCTGACGCAGGTGTCACCATGAACGATATTGTGCAATCCGTGCGAAAAGTGGCCAATGTGATTGGTGAAATTACGGCCGCCTCTGGCGAGCAGAGCACCGGCATTGCGCAGGTCAATCAAGCGATTGGCAATCTCGACCAGATGACCCAACAAAATGCCGCATTGGTGGAGCAAAGCGCTGCTGCTGCCGAGAGTTTGCGTGACCAGGCCGACCAATTGGCGCAAGCTGTAGCTGTTTTCAAGACCTCGAGCGCGGCCATGTTGGTACCGCAACGCCCCACGAGAGACATCACACCGCGTCCGCAAGCGGTGGCCTACCGGCGACCCGCTCAGTTGGCAAAACCCAAGGCCCCGGTATTGTCAGCACGTGCACCCCAGAAGCGACTGGCTGCCACTGCCCCAGTTGCCAAAGCGCCAATAAGAACTCCTGCCAAGACTCCGACTGCTGCAAGTGCTGCGGCTGATGCTGACTGGGAAACTTTTTGATTCTTGTGCTCTTGATGACAGCGGTGGTGAAACCAGCGGTCTGAATTCAGCGCAGCGACTCACCTTTATTGCCTCACTTTATTTTGCTGACTCGGCCCACAGCTTTGGGGCTGAGGTTGGCAAGCTAAGCCCGATCTGTGCTGTGTCATAATGCCAGGCTCTGCGAAAATTCGTTTGTAGAGTTAATCATTGAAGAGGTCAATATGTACGCGGTCATAAAAACCGGTGGCAAGCAATATCGTGTTGCTGCTGGCGAAAAAATTAAAGTAGAACAGATTGCTGCGGATGTAGGCCAAGAGATTGTGATCGACCAGGTTCTGGCAGTCGGCAGCGGCGCAGAGTTAAAGGTAGGTACGCCCTTGGTATCCGGCGCAACGGTCAGTGTCACGGTTGTGGCACATGGCAAACACGACAAGGTCAGCATTTTCAAAATGCGCCGTCGTAAACACTATCAAAAACGTCAAGGTCATCGTCAGCAGTTCACCGAACTGCTGATTGGCGCGATTTCTGCATAAGGAGCACGGGTCATGGCACACAAAAAAGGCGGCGGCTCAACGCGAAATGGGCGCGATTCCAAGCCCAAAATGCTCGGTGTGAAGTCTTACGGCGGTGAGTTGATCAGCGCAGGCTCGATCATCGTACGTCAGCGCGGCACCCAGTTTCACCCTGGTGTCAATGTTGGCATCGGCAAAGACCATACCTTGTTTGCATTGGTTGATGGTCACGTTTCGTTTGCCATCAAAGGTGCGCTGAACAAGCACACGGTGAGTGTTACTTCGGCTTAATTGGCTGAATATTCCCTCGCAAGACCCTGCGCATGGCGCGGGGTTTTTCGTTTTTGAAGCCCCGTCTGATTACAGACGAATGTGGGGCAAAACGCAGTTACGCAAAACGAACCCGCGCTGCCCCCAATTAACACGAGCCCTTGTGGGACAGACCCAAAGTGACACGCAGTGACCTTTGCTCTGACCCCAACTGATTTGAGATATGAAATTCGTTGACGAAGCCTACATTGATGTCTCTGCCGGAGACGGTGGCGCTGGCTGCGTCTCGTTTCGGCATGAAAAATACAAGGAATTCGGCGGTCCCAATGGGGGTGACGGAGGCCGTGGAGGTCATGTCTTTGCCGTTGCTGATCCCAATC
Source organism: uncultured beta proteobacterium (assembly GCA_903927495.1). Classification (GTDB taxonomy): domain Bacteria; phylum Pseudomonadota; class Gammaproteobacteria; order Burkholderiales; family Burkholderiaceae_C; genus Rhodoferax. Next base: position 763 of record CAIYNH010000085.1, on the reverse strand, counting down.
TCAACACCCTGGTGGATTACCGGTTTTCGCGCCGTCATGATGCGCAACGTGGTCAGCACGGTATGGGCAGTGACATGTTTGGCGCTGCCGGTGACGACGTCACCCTGAAAATGCCGGTAGGCACGATCATCACTGACGCTGAAACCGGCGAGGTCCTGTTTGAGTTGCTTGAGCCAGGTGAAGTCATTACCATCGCCAAAGGTGGGGATGGTGGTTTTGGTAACCTGCGCTACAAAAGCGCCATCAACCGGGCTCCGCGCCAAAAAACACCCGGCTGGCCCGGTGAAAAGCGCAACCTCAAACTGGAACTCAAAGTGCTGGCTGACGTCGGGTTGCTGGGTATGCCAAATGCTGGTAAATCGACCTTGATTACCGCTATCTCAAACGCTCGCCCACGTATTGCAGACTACCCGTTCACCACCTTGCACCCGAATCTGGGCGTGGTCCGGGTCGGGCCGGAGCAGAGCTTTGTTGTGGCAGATTTGCCGGGTTTGATAGAGGGTGCTTCTGAAGGTGCGGGTTTGGGGCACCTGTTTTTGCGGCATTTGCAGCGCACCCGACTGCTGTTGCACGTGGTGGACATGGCACCGTTTGATGACGGCGTTGACACCGTGGCGCAGGCCAAGGCTATTGTCAATGAACTCAAAAAATACGACCCGGCGCTCTACCACAAGCCACGCTGGCTGGTGCTGAATAAACTCGATATGGTTCCGCTTGAAGAACGCGCCGCATTGGTGAAAGACTTTGTCAAGCGCTTCAAATT
>CAIYNH010000084.1 GCA_903927495.1 uncultured beta proteobacterium | reverse complement strand
TGGAACCGGCACGTGCCAGTGCCAACAATCACTTGGCCATCAAGTCATTGATGTCGTGAGGCTCAGAACCTGACGGGGCCAACCAGATCACGAGAGGTGTTATCCAGCCAAACCGGTAAGTTCGAACATTGTCACTTCGGGCTTGCCGAGAACAGCCTTCAGTTTTGCGTCGCACAGGATATTGCGCTTGTTTGCCGGGTTTTGCAGGTTGTGCGTTTTGATGTATTCCCAAATCTTCTTGATGACTTCCGTGCGGGGCAGGGGGGAAGCGCCTACGATGGCGGCCAACTCTGCGCTGGGTTTCAAGGCTTTCATGAAAGCGGATTCTTTTTTCGGTGCAGTCGTCATGTAGGTATTGTCGGTAGTTAGGGAGGGCGCAGTGTAGTCGCTGTTGGAATGTCACGGGCAATACGAAACATGTTTGAGTTTCTGCAAACCAACCAGAGCTGTGCACGGTGATCAAGTTGGCTAAATGTGCCCATCCCCCGAAAATCGGACACTTTGTAAAGTTGCACCGCTGCAAGTTCCAGCGGGCCCACGCTGGAGACCGATCAATTCACACAATCGCGGCACTGCTGCCATACAAAATTCAGGCCAGCACACCCAGTCCGTGTTTCTGAACTACAGCCAATAATTTGAGCGCCATGCCACTGGGCTGTTTGCTGCCGGATTCCCACTTTTGAACAGTGGATTCGCTGGTATTGAGGTAGCGTGCAAAAACGGGTTGGCTGACATGTGCCTGTTCACGAATATTTTTGATCTGGGTTGGAGCCAGAGTGGTAGGCACAGCCAGGCAGGTCTCATCAAACTGGCGCATCGTGGTTTGGTCAATGGCGCCGACCTTTTGCAACGCAGCAGCAGAGGCATGGATTGCAGCAAAGGCATCACTTTTGAATTTCTGTTTTGTCGTCATGGCAAATCTCCACAAAGTCTGCGTTAACAAGTAACTGGCCAACCTGCTGTTGCGTCAACCCAGCATAGCTGTTGGCCAGCAGGCGAAAGGCAAGTAATTCATCGTTCTCAATGTTTGCGCGGTCCTTCTTCGCGAACAGGTACTCGTAGACCCAATACTTGCCGCCCTTGGCCAGAATGATTGACCGGTGCAGGTTGTTATTGAGCCTCTTCTTAAAAACACCGCCACCCAAATCATCTACCTGACCCAGCAGCACCTGCTGTATGACCAAGCAAAGCTCAACGTCCTCGATCTTGGCCTTCTTTGCATCCTTGGAAAATCTGGCGGTTTTGAAGGCGCGATTTGACGCATTGGATGACATGGCATAGTGTAGCACCAGGTGATACTGATTGCAAGACTCATCACCCGGCAGGCGAACCAAACCATCGGGGCAGATCCACCATCATGAAGGTCGTACAAAGGCTCAGTCGAAAAGATCCCCCTGACCGGGATGCGTGGCATTGCTCCAAAACACTGAGTCCGCATACTGGGCTGCCAGAGCATCCATGTCAATGTCGGGATCTTCATCGCTGAATTCGAACGACCCAAACATGTTCACGTGCTGGGCATTGACGATGTAACCGCCCAGGTAATCGAAGCCATGGGTATGCTCGGCAGCATCCATGGCCGCTGGATGAAGAAGCAGAAGCAATTCCTCTACAGCCAGGCCACAGCCTCGGACGCGGCCGGCAGTTATTCGTCGATGTCCAAGTTCGTCCAGATGGCCCAATCCTCTCTCTTGCTCGGGGCCGGTTGCTGGCTGAGCATCCTCGGGCTGTTTCCCGGCGGCGGCGGCATGATGATCGTCGCCTCGACCCTGGGAGGCCGGGTGCTGGCGCCGATTTCGCAGGTGATCGGGATGTGGAAGTTCGTGGTCAATGCGCGCGATGCCTATTACCGTCTCAATAATCTGCTCCAGGCATTTCCCGCCAAGCAGTCCGGAATGGCGTTGCCTCCGCCCAAGGGGCTGCTGTCGGTCGAAGCGGTGACGGCGGGCGCGCCCAATTCGAATGTCGCGATCATCAAGGGGGCCTCGCTCGTCGTGCCCCCTGGCAAGGTCGTCGCCGTCGTCGGCCCATCGGCCGCCGGCAAGACGACCCTGGCCCGGCTTCTGGTCGGGGTCTGGCCGGCCGCCAGCGGCAAGGTGCGTCTCGATGGCGTGGATATCTTTCCCTGGAACAAGGTCGAACTCGGTCCGCATCTGGGTTACCTGCCGCAGGACGTGGA
>CAIYNH010000083.1 GCA_903927495.1 uncultured beta proteobacterium | reverse complement strand
GGTGCAGGTGCTTTAACCAAGATTCAGTTGAAAGCTGCAGACACTCTGCAGTTTGCGCGGCAACTCGGCTAAATTGACGGGTTTGCCAACGTTGCCCGAGATAAATCAAAAGGTTTCCCACTCGTCGTTTCCTGCTGCTGGTGCAACCGCCGGTTTAGCGGCAATTTGATTGACGGCAGATGCCGGGGCTTTGGCTGTGGGCCTGGGCGTGCGCGCAGCTGCACCCTTGGGAACACCACCGGCGCGCCGATCCGAACCTTTGAATGTGCTGGGTTTGGGGGGGTGGGCGCGCACCGGTGCAGTGGGTAAGGCGACACCGTGGTGGATGTCATTGGGACTGAGCTTGAACACCGCCACGGTTTGCACCAGATCCAGTGCTTGCGACTTGAGGCTGCTGGCCGCAGCGGCCATTTCTTCGACGAGTGCTGCATTTTGCTGTGTGACCTGGTCCATTTGTGTGACAGCTTCACCTACTTGGCTGACACCGGCGCTTTGCTCACGACTGGCAGCGCTGATTTCGCCGACGATGTCGGTGACCCGGCGGATGCTGCCTACCACTTCAGTCATAGTGCTGCCGGCCTGATCAACCAGCGCCGTACCTTGCTCAACACGTTCTACGCTGGCGTTGATCAGGGTTTTGATTTCTTTGGCTGCCTCGGCTGAGCGGCCAGCCAGGGAGCGCACCTCACTGGCGACCACCGCAAAACCGCGCCCCTGTTCACCTGCACGAGCGGCTTCAACGGCAGCGTTCAGAGCCAGAATGTTGGTCTGGAAGGCAATGCCGTCGATCACACTGATGATGTCGCTGATTTTGCGCGAGGCATCGTTGATGCCCTTCATGGTATCGACCACCTGCGCCACTACTTCACCGCCTTTGACCGCAACATTGCTTGCGCTCATGGCCAACTGGTTGGCTTGTAACGCGCTATCAGCATTTTGTTTGACGGTAGCGCTGAGTTGCTCCATCGATGCCGCAGTTTGCTCCAGAGCACTGGCCTGGCTTTCGGTGCGGGCACTCAAATCATTGTTGCCCTGGGCAATTTCGGCGCTGGCGGTGGCTACCCCGTCTGAGCCTTGGCGTACCTTGCTGACCACAACTGCCAGGCTGCGCTGCATGTTGGTTACGGCACGCATCAGCGTGGCCAACTCATCGCTGCCTTTGTCGTTCACTGTCAGGGTCAAATCGCCTTGCGCGATGGCCTGTGTCACCTCGACTGCCCGACGCAGCGGAACCGTGATTGACCGTACCAGCGCGAAGCCAAAACCGGCAGCAAACAGCAAGCCCAGAATGATCGATGCGATAGAGAGAATTCGGACGTTTTTGAAGCTTGCTTCGGCAGCTTCAAATTCCTTTTTTGCTTCATCTATCTGGAGTTTGATGAGCGGTGTCAGTTCGTCACGAGCGCCGTCAAAAAGAGGACGAATTTTTTCAATCACCAGCAACTGGGTCTGTGTGTAATCATTGGCACGCAGGGCAACCAGTGCGGGTTGCAAGCCTTCTTGCACAAAGCTCTTGCGCTTTTCAATGAATTTCTTTGCCATCACAGCCTCTTCTGGTGTCAAGGTGGTGGCTATGTAGGAATCCCAGGTCTTGCCGGTGATCACAATATTGGTTTCAACTTCGGCGATTGACTTGGCGCTGCGTTCAGGGGTTTTTTCAATCAGGGCGTTGGCAATGACCAAGCGGCTGCGAATCATCAGGTACTCGATTTCACTGAGTTGCTGAATCGGCAAGGTGCGATCAAGGTAAACCGACTCCAGTGCCTTATCGCTCTTGTTCATGCCATACAGGCCAAAACTGCCAATAAGCATCAGCAACGCGCCCAGTACACTCAAAAGGAGCACCAGACGGGTAGAAATTTTCAGTTGATTCATTTGCGACGACCTTGAAGTAGGGGGTCAAATTATTACCTCAATTAGCCCTCTTGGCCTGGCTCTTTGCTGGCAATCTTGGCCCTGATGAAAGTCAAATTCAGTGCTGCTTGATGTTTGTCAGTTATGGAAGTTTCGAAGCTGCTACATTGACGAACTATTCATTCGGTATATAAATTGCCGCTCTAACAAACCTTGTGCGTAACGTGCAAGAATTTGTGCGCGGCGTGTTACGACATGAACCTTCCCTTTTTGGTTTTTTCACCGCCAGAGAGCAGCCTGCTGTACCACGGGTTTTACGATCCGGTGCTGGTGGGTTTGTCTGTGGCAGTTGCCATAGTTGCATCGTACGCAGCGCTGCTGGTAACGCAACCCATGGCATCGGCAACTTCAGTCCGAATCAAGCACCTGTGGACCGCATTAGGTGGTTTGTGCCTTGGGGGTGGTATCTGGGCCATGCACTTTGTGGGCATGTTGGCTTTTAGTTTGCCGTGCGAGAGCAGCTTTAACCCAGCGCTTACCTTTTTGTCCACCATTCCCGGGGTACTTGCAAGCGCTTTGGCCATCCGGGTGATCGGTCGCCGCACTCTTTCGTTGAAGCATCTTGCCGGTGGCGGGTTTTTGCTTGGCGCAGGCATTGGCACCATGCATTATGTTGGCATGACGGCTATGCGACTTGACGGTTTGATCAGTTACGATGCGCAGTTGTTTTTGTTATCCTTTCTGGTGGCGGTGGCATTGGCAATGCTGGCCCTTTGGATCAAATTTCGGGTGCATTCCTGGTCAGCACGCTGGCACAAATGGGCTACGCCAATCAGCGCGGTGGTGTTGGGGTTGGCAGTGTCGGGGATGCATTACACAGCCATGGCCGCAGCCTACTTCATACGTGACACAGAGGTCAGTAACGTTGACCCTTCCGGGGTTTCAAGTTTCTTTCTGGCCTCTATCGTATTGATTGCAACGTCCTTGCTGGTGGTCTTCACCATTGTGGTCAGTTATGTCAGCAAGTCGAGTTTACTGGTGCTCGGGCGGTCTTACAAATTGATCATGCTGCTGATGCTTGCCTGGTGCACGGTGGCATGGATGAGCGCCGATTATTACTATCGACTACGAAGCCGAACTTATGTGCAAGATGAGTTGAAACAGGCGCAGCTTCAAGCCCAGCGAACCGCCAGCAATATTGACGAGCGATTGCATTTGCTGAGAGGTCTAGCACGACTCAGTGCCGCTGGTGAAATGCCGCAGCGGGTGTTGCGCGACTTCAGCAAAGTTCCAGTAGATATGAACCTAACGCTGGCGCAGCGCAAATTTTTATGGAGTCAAAACCCAGTTCTAGCGCAGGTCAACCGCTACCTCGCGCTGGCCACTAGTAACTTCAAAATTGATGTGGTTTATTTGATGGATGCAAATGGCGACTGCATTGCGGCCAGCAATGCTGATCAGACTGATAGTTTTGTTGCTACCAACTACAAAGACCGAGACTACTTTTTGCAGGCGCGTGCAGGTCAGTCGGGGCATCAGTATGCGGTTGGCCGGGTTAGCAAGATCGCCGGTTTGTATTATTCGGCCCCGGTGCTTGATCAGGGGCGATTTATTGGGGTCGTCGCAGTCAAAATTGACATCGATCGATTGGGTTATTTCACTCAACCAGTGAATGCATTCATTTCGGATGCCAATGGTGTGATTGTCCAGTCACACCACAAGGAGTTTGAATTTCGGGCATTGCCAGGGGCCGAAATTCAGAGTTGGCCTCCACAGAAACGGGTGAAACTGTACGGACGTGAGGTATTTGACCCCCTTCAGATCAAGCCTTGGAATCTAGCCATGTCGTCTGATGCCGTGTTGCTCGAAGGAAGCCACGAGCCCGTGGTGATGGCGGTCACGACTTTGTCCGAAGATGGCATTGCGGTGCATGCCGAGCGGGGATTGTCTGAGTTGGGACGCTTTCACAGTGAGCGGAACTGGCTGTTCTTTTTACTCTCATCAGCCGGCAGCATGCTGATGCTGGCGGCTTGGGCGGTGATTCATTACTTACGTTCTGCGCAGTTGTCTGATGCCGAGTTGCGTATAGCGGCTACCGCCTTTGAGTCGCAGCAAGGCATGTTCATTACCGACGCAGACAGTGTGGTGTTGCGGGTCAACCAGGCCTGTACCGAAATCACGGGCTACGAGGTCAATGAAGTGGTGGGTCAAAACCCCAGACTATTCAGTTCTGGTCGTCAGGATGCGGGTTTTTACAGAACCATGTGGGCGAGCCTTGTGGAAGCAGGTGCCTGGCAGGGAGAAATCTGGAATCGGCGAAAAAATGGAGAGGTTTACCCGAGCTGGTTGACCATGAGCGCCGTGAAAAATTTAGCCGGGAATGTAACTCATTACGTGGCTGCATTTTCTGATATTACTTTGCGCAAGACTGCAGAGGAGCAAATTGAGAAACTCGCCTTTTATGACCCTTTGACGCATCTGCCGAATAGGCGCTTGCTGATGGATCGGTTGGCGCAGGCGCTGACGGCGAGTTTGCGCCACAAGCGTCGGGGGGCCTTGTTGTACATTGATTTGGACAATTTCAAGATGCTCAACGAAACCTTGGGGCATGTCCAGGGTGATTTGTTATTGGTTAAAGTGGCGCGTCGTTTAAGCGCCAGCGTGCGCGAGGGCGACACTGTGGCCCATTTGGGTGGCGACAAGTTTGCTGTGATTCTGGAAGACCTGGGAGAGCACGCCCTCGACGCGGCCAGTCAGGCTGAATCAGTAGGTGAGAAAATCCGACTGGCGCTAAGCCAAACTTACCAGCTCAACAATTATGAGCACCGCAGCACGTCCAGCATCGGAATCACCTTGTATGGTGATGGTGTGGTAAATGAACGCAGCGATGAACCATTGAAGCGGGCCGAACTTGCCATGTACCAGGCCAAAGCCGTCGGGCGCAATGCGATTCGCTTCTTTGATCCTCAAATGCAGGACAAAGTCAGCGCCCGGGCTGCGCTGGAAGATGATTTGCGCGATGCCATTGCCAATGCCCAGTTTGCCCTTTATTACCAGGCGCAAGTGGTGGGGGATGGACGTCTGACCGGGGTTGAGGCTTTAGTGCGCTGGCAGCACCCGCTGCGCGGGCTGGTGTCACCGGCGGAGTTCATTCCTTTGGCTGAAGAGACTGGCCTGATTTTGCCTTTGGGACAATGGGTTTTGGAGGTGGCCTGCACCCAGTTGGCTGCATGGTCTGTGCAACCCGCGCTGGCAGATCTGACGATGGCGGTGAATGTCAGTGCACGCCAGTTTCATCAGGATGATTTTGTGGCTTTGGTGCTGGATGTGCTGAAACGCACTGGTGCCAACCCAAAGCGATTGAAGTTGGAGCTTACGGAGAGTCTGCTGGTAGACGATGTACAAGGGACGATCGTCAAGATGAATGCACTGAAGATCAAAGGGGTTGGGTTTTCATTGGATGATTTTGGAACAGGCTATTCATCGCTGACGTATCTCAAGCGGCTACCACTCGATCAACTCAAGATTGACCAAAGCTTTGTGCGCAATATTTTGACCGACCCCAACGACGCAGCAATTGCCAAAATGGTGATTGTGCTGGCTGAAAGCCTGGGGTTGACGGTGATTGCGGAGGGCGTTGAGTTGGCCGCTCAGCGCGATGTACTGGCGCGCCAGGGTTGCCATGCCTATCAGGGCTATTTGTTTAGCCGGCCGCTGCCACTTGCTGATTTTGCGGCTTATGCCAACCGTGTCGCATGAAATTTACAACAGCCCGCAGTGGAGGAATCATTTACTCAAGCTTGGCTATTGGTGAACTTGACGCACCGACAAAGGACTTTGGCTTTGG
>CAIYNH010000082.1 GCA_903927495.1 uncultured beta proteobacterium | reverse complement strand
GGTCTTGGCACCCACCAATTGTTTCAGAGCCAATGGGTTTTTGGCATCGTACTTGGCTTGCATTTCGACGTGAGCGTAAGAAGCGGCAGCTGCCAGTATGGCCTTGTATTCAGGCGACAGCGCGGCATAAGCCTTGTCATTGACATACAAGTCAACCTCAGGGCCACCTTCCCACCAACCAGGGTAATAGTAAAACGGGGCGACCTTGTTGAAGCCCAACTTTTGGTCATCGTAGGGTCCAATCCACTCAGCAGCGTCAATCGTGCCTTTTTCAAGCGCTTGATAAATTTCGCCACCTGGAATGCTGGTGGGTACACCACCCATACGTTCAATCACCTTGCCAGCAAAACCGCCAACGCGGAACTTCAGACCCTTGATGTCTTTCACGCTCTTCATTTCCTTGCGGTACCAGCCACCCATTTGAGCTCCGGTATTACCCGCCGGAAAATTCACAATGTTGTAGTTGGCATAGAACTCACGCATCAGCTTGCCGCCGTTGCCTTCATACATCCAGGCCGTCATCTGACGGCTATTAAAGCCAAAAGGAACCGAGGTGCCCATGGCAAAGGTCTCATCTTTGCCAAAGTAATAGTAAGCACAAGTGTGACCGCATTCCACGGTGCCATTTTGAACACCATCCACAATGCCCAATGCGGGCATTAGCTCTCCAGCAGCGTGGGTCGAAATTGTGAACTTGCCCCCCGTCATTTCGCTGACTTTTTTGGCAATAGTTTCCGCCGCGCCAAAAATGGTATCTAGCGACTTGGGAAAGCTTGAGGCCAAGCGCCAACGAACATTGGCACCTTGGGCATGCACCACAGGTGCAGCACCGGCGGCCAACACGCCAGCGATACCAGCGTTTTTGATTAGGGAACGACGATCCATCGATTTACTCCTGGAGTTGTTAAATAAGTTGCTCACCGCAGGGTCAAAGCGGCGATGACTGATAAAAGTCACTCCTCATTCTAAGAATGAGCCCCACTGGATAATGCTCGGGTTTACCCTAGGAATTCGCAGTGACTTCAAACACATTGCGCAATCGCAAAGCGGGCTCGAATGGCGGACTCAATTCCAGCCGCATCCAGTCCCTGCAGGGCCAATAATTTGATGGGATCACCATGTTCGATGAATTCATCGCGCAAGCCCAACAACAGCAGGGGCTTGGCTATGCCGGCAGCGCTCAAGGCCTCCAGCACCGCGCTTCCGGCACCACCACTCATAGTCCCTTCTTCCACCGTGACCAAGACATCGTGGCCGGATGCCACTTGCAACAGCAACTCGATATCCAGGGGTTTGGCCCAGCGCATGTTGACCACCGTGGCATCAAGTGCCTGTGCCGCTGCCAGTGCCGGGTACAACAACGACCCAAATGCGAAAATTGCCACACGCTGGCCGCGACGACGGATTTCACCCTTACCAAAAGGCAATGCGTCCAACCCAGCTCCCACCGTCACCCCGGCACCCGTGCCACGCGGATAACGCACTGCCACCGGTGTGTTTTGCGCATAGGCGGTGCAGAGTAACTGCCGACATTCATTTTCATCGGCCGGACAGGCAACACTCACGTTGGGGATGCAGCGCAAAAACGAAATGTCGTAAGCTCCGGCGTGCGTCGCGCCGTCAGCCCCCACCAAGCCCGCCCGATCCAGCGCAAACACCACGGGCAAGTTCTGAATCGCTACATCATGAATCAGCTGGTCATAGGCGCGCTGCAAAAACGTGGAATAAATTGCCACCACTGGCTTCAGACCTTCACAGGCCAACCCGGCGGCAAATGTCACCGCGTGCTGCTCAGCAATTCCCACATCAAAGAAGCGTTTGGGAAAGCGCTGCTCGAACTCCACCATGCCGGAACCTTCACGCATGGCCGGTGTGATCGCCACCAAGCGCGAATCCGCCGCAGCCATGTCGCACAACCACTGCCCAAACACCTGGGTAAAAGTTGGACTCGACGGCTTGCTGCTTTGCTGCAAGCCCACGGCCGGATCAAACTTGCCAGGACCATGGTAGGCCACCGGGTCAGCTTCAGCGAGCTTGTAACCCTGCCCTTTTTTCGTCACCACATGCAAAAACTGCGGTCCTTTTAGATGCTTGATGTTCTCCAGCACCGACACTAGGGTTTGTATGTCGTGCCCGTCGATGGGCCCGACATAGTTAAAGCCAAATTTTTCAAACAACGTGATCGGCTTGACCATGCCTTTGGCTGACTCTTCAAAGCGACGAGCCAACTCAAGCAAGGGCGGTGCGCCACGCAAGACATTTTTACTGGCATTTTTGGCGGTCGCATAAAACTGCCCG
>CAIYNH010000081.1 GCA_903927495.1 uncultured beta proteobacterium | reverse complement strand
GATGCTGGCTTTTGGCGCCACATTTTTCAAGTCATGAATCAGTTGCGCCAAATCTTCAATGGAATAGATGTCATGGTGCGGTGGCGGTGAAATCAGACCCACACCTGGCACTGAATGGCGCAACTTGCCAATATATTCAGAGACTTTTCCGCCCGGCAACTGACCGCCCTCTCCCGGCTTGGCACCTTGTGCCATCTTGATCTGGATCTGGTCAGCGCTGGAGAGGTATTCCGCAGTCACGCCGAAGCGGCCTGAGGCCACCTGCTTGATGCGCGAGCGCAAACTGTCGCCGTCTTGCAACGGCAGGTCGACTTCAACCACATCGGCACCGATCACGCTCTTGAGTGAATCGCCTTGCTTAATCGGGATGCCCTTAAGTTCGTTGCGATAACGCGCAGGGTCTTCGCCACCTTCACCCGTATTGCTCTTGCCGCCAATGCGATTCATGGCCACAGCCAGTGTGGCATGTGCCTCAGTGGAAATCGAACCCAGTGACATGGCACCCGTGGCAAAGCGTTTGACGATCTCTTTGGCACTTTCGACTTCATCCAGCGGAATCGCTTTGGCCGGGTCAATTTTGAACTCAAACAGACCGCGCAGCGTCATGTGACGCTTGCTTTGGTCGTTCACGATCTGGGCGTATTCCTTATAAGTGTTCCAGTTGTTGGAGCGCGTACTGTGCTGTAGCTTGGCGATTGCGTCCGGCGTCCACATGTGCTCTTCGCCCCGGGTTCGCCACGCGTATTCACCGCCGGTATCGAGCCTGGCTGCCAGTACCGGGTTGGCTCCATAAGCGGCGCGGTGCATCCTGATAGCCTCTTCGGCAATCTCAAACACGCCAATGCCCTCGACCCGACTGGGAGTGCCAGTAAAGTATTTTTCAACTGTACTGCTGGACAAACCAATCGCCTCAAACAACTGAGCACCGCAGTAACTCATGTAGGTGGAGACACCCATCTTGGACATGACCTTGGAGAGGCCCTTTCCAACCGCCTTGACGTAGTTGTAAATGGCTTTGTCAGCACTCAGATCGCCCGGCAAATCTTTGCAAATACTGGCCAGCGTCTCCATCGCCAAGTAAGGGTGAACGGCTTCAGCACCGTAACCAGCAAGCACACCAAAGTGGTGTACCTCACGCGCAGTACCTGTTTCCACCACCAAACCCGCGGTGGTGCGCAGCCCTTCACGCACCAGATGCTGGTGAATCGCCGATAGCGCCAACAGTGCCGGAATTCCAACCTGATGGGCATTGACAGCCCGGTCACTGATGATCAGAATGTTATGACCGCCCTTGATGGCATCCACCGACTCAGCACACAAGGAGGCCAACTTGGCTTCTACCCCTTCACGACCCCAGGTCAGCGGGTAAGTGATATCCAGTGTATAGCTTCGAAACTTACCCTGGGTATGTTTGGCAATGTCGCGCAACTTGGCCATGTCGGCAAAGTTCAGCACCGGTTGGCTGACTTCGAGGCGCATGGGCGGATTGACCTGGTTGATGTCCAGCAAATTAGGTTTGGGACCGACAAATGACACCAGACTCATCACGATGGCTTCGCGGATCGGGTCGATCGGCGGATTGGTCACTTGGGCAAACAACTGTTTGAAGTAGTTGTACAAGGGCTTGTCTTTGTCGGACAGCACGGCCAGTGGACTGTCGTTGCCCATGGAACCAATGGCCTCTTCACCATTGGCAGCCATCGGGGCCATCAAGAACTTCAAGTCTTCCTGGGTAAAGCCAAAGGCCTGCTGTCGATCCAGCAGCGTACTCTCTGACTCTGACGCACTGGCGGGCTCACCAGCACCGCGCACATCGTCCAGTCGAATGCGCAAATTTTCAATCCACTGCTTGTAAGGTTTACTATTCGCCAAATTGGCTTTGAGTTCCTCGTCGTCAATCATCCGGCCCTGCTCAAGGTCGATCATGAACATCTTGCCCGGCTGCAGTCGCCATTTGCGAACGATCTTATTTTCTGGGAACGGCAGTACGCCAGACTCGGATGCCATAACCACCAAATCGTCATCAGTGATGCAGTAGCGTGAGGGGCGCAGGCCATTGCGATCAAGCGTGGCACCAATCTGCCGCCCATCAGTGAACACAATACTGGCAGGGCCGTCCCATGGCTCAAGCATGGCAGCGTGGTATTCGTAGAACGCGCGGCGGCGCTCGTCCATCATGGTGTGCTGCTCCCAGGGCTCGGGAATCATCATCATTACTGCTTGGCTGATAGGGTAGCCCGCCATGGTCAGCAGTTCCAGACAGTTGTCAAAAGTGGCGGTATCCGACTGGTGGGCAAAACTGATGGGGTAAAGTTTTTGCAGGTCAGCACCCAACACGGGGGATGACATAACTCCCTCGCGGGCTTTCATCCAGTTGTAATTACCTTTGACAGTGTTGATCTCACCGTTGTGTGCCACATAACGGTAAGGGTGGGCCAACGGCCATTCCGGGAATGTATTGGTCGAAAAGCGCTGGTGCACCAACCCCAAAGCCGAGACGCAGCGTGGATCTTCCAGGTCACGGAAATAAGTGCCCACCTGGCCCGCCAGCAGCAAACCCTTGTAAACCACGGTGCGACTCGACATGCTAGGCACGTAGTACTCTTTGCTGTGCTTGAGCTTCAGGGCCTGAATATGGGCGCTGGCAGTTTTGCGGATGACATACAACTTGCGCTCCAGTGCGTCTTGCACGATCACGTCGTTGCCACGACCAATAAATAGCTGGCGCAGGATGGGTTCTTTTTTGCGCACGTTGGGCGACATCGGCATATCACGGTTCACCGGCACGTCACGCCAGCCCAGCAGCACCTGCCCTTCGGCCTTGACTGCTCGCTCAAGTTCCTGCTCGCAAGCCTGTCGCGATGCATGTTCTTTGGGCAAGAAAATCATCCCCACCCCATATTCACCTGGCGGTGGCAGGGTAACACCCTGAGCCGCCATCTCTTCACGGTAGAGCGCGTCAGGCAACTGAATCAAGATGCCGGCACCATCGCCCATCAATTTGTCTGCACCAACTGCACCCCGGTGATCCAGATTCTCAAGAATCTTCAACGCATTTTTAACAATCTCATGCGACTTCAAACCCTTGATATGGGCCACAAAACCGACCCCGCAAGCGTCGTGCTCTTGGGTGGATGAATACAAACCGTTGTCCTGGAGATGCTTGATCTCGGCTGCCGTCGTCATGGGCGCGCTCCTATAAATTTCAGAAAGGTGAACTTTACCGCATTGCAACATCAGTGCCAAACTAAATAATTGGGGTCAGATTCCAATTATTTTTCATATTATATAAATATAATTTAATTGGGGACGCATCAACTTTCATAGCTGACTATGTAAGCTGAGTATGAATAGACGGCTATTTTTTGTGTGGCCTATTGACTGAGTACGGCCGTCCGGCACCGGTTTTTGCCACACGGCGATCAGTCCTCTTTTGTAAATCTGCTACAAAATCTGCCTCTCCCAAGGCCCAACCGCTCAAAGTTGCATCAGTCAACGCGCTCTGTTGCACCGGGTTGATGCCACTTTGCACCAATTCGGCGTAAGCCGCTTCACGGGCAAACGGCGTGTTCCCAAGTTCCCAATACAGTGCATGCGGTGCAATGATCCGATCCAGTCGCTGCCCAACATAGTGCAGATAACTTGACCACGGATAGTCTGCCGCTTGATCCACCAAGCCCCCACGCACGGGGTTGAGGTCAATGTAGGTCATGCAGGTCAACAGATAGCGCTCGGACTGGATCAGGGTCGACTTGTAACGTCCTTCCCACAAGGTACCAGTGCGCCGTTGCGACTCGTTGAAATAGCGCACATAGGACCTTCCGAGCGCCTGCATCATTTTGGGCAAACCATCTGATGTTTGTGGCGTGGCCAGCAAATGAAAATGGTTGCTCATCAGCACGTAGGCGTGAATGGCAACTTCAAATTTACCCGCATTTTCGCCCAGGATGTGAAGCAGTGCGCGGTAGTCTGCCGCTGTGGCAAAAATCGCCTGCCGGTTGTTCCCGCGTTGAATCACATGATGCGGAAAACCCGGCAGCGTGAGACGAGGCAGTCGCGCCATGAACCCTGATCGAGATTAATTCAATTCTGACCCTCATTATTCCGGTTATTTGGGTGCTTTGGCGATGCGCACTTTGCCGCCGGTGGTGATCAGAATCACGGCATCACCGGGCACCAGAGCTTGTTCACCTTTGGCTTGCACAACAGCACGGCGTTCGCCACCTTTAAGTTGCACCAGTACTTCAACGGCATCTTCACGGGTCGCAAAGCGCTCAATGGCGTTACCTGCGGCAGCGCCAGCCACACCGACGAGCAATCCAATCACATTGCTCTCGGCATTGTTACCACCCCGAGTGGCACCTGCCACCGCGCCTGTGACACCACCGATAGTGGCCCCAATACCCGACTGACTGCCGTCCACGACGACCGGGCGCACCGTCAAGACCACACCATCTTCAACCTTGGACAAGTGCTGTGCATCGCCTCGCTGGATCACATCCGGACTGCTGCTGGCGCATGCGCCCAGAATCAGGACCAAAGCCAAGGACAAGCTCAAATTCATTAAACGTTTCATGTCAAACTCCAAAATAATTAAACAAAATCAAAGAACAACCCACTTCAACCAGTCACCGGACTATTCTCCAGGAGCAAGGTAAAGCGCGTATGAAGCAAGGACATCAGTCCGAATTCTGCCAGCAAAGCCTGTAAACGTTCGGCCGCTGCGCGCTTTTTCTGCCCGCACCATCGGGCGACAATGAGTTCGTTTTTCATGCTGTGCTCCCAGCCCACGAGCTCGGTAACCGTCACTTGGTAGCCGCAGGCCTCTAGATAGAGGCAGCGCAAGACAT
>CAIYNH010000080.1 GCA_903927495.1 uncultured beta proteobacterium | reverse complement strand
CGTCCTACCCGCCATTTAACCAACCAGAACCAAGCCCATGTAGCACCAATTGCTATGAAAAATGGAGCAAATGAAAAACTGTGTTCAAAACCCGGTGCCAGTCGGGCGACGTTTGCCGCAGGTTGTGGTGGGATGCTGGTCTGCATGGAAATCCAGACCAGCCAGATGATCACTGCACATCCTGAAAAAAAGATCAGTGTAAACCAGTCAATCAGTGCGCCTAGACTTCGACCAAGCGTTGGCAAGGCAAAAGCGGCCAGAGCCGCCAATGCAGGCAATGCCAAAAGTAAAGACCGATCTGCTGCACTGGTCGTCAAAGTAGCCATACTGGCCACCCCTGTAAACCAAATGGGTAGCCACAGATGACGACACGGATGTTTACTTTGAAACAATTGCCGACGCCAGCGCCAGAGGGTCCAAATGGCCAGCGGCCAGGTTGGCCAGGTAAACCACAGGAACAATCGGCCCAAGCTCTGCCATTCGGTCCAGGTGGCTTGAGGCAGGTCAATGCGCCACCGCCACAGATCGAGTCTGGTGGCTAGCAGTGCTGTCAGCACCGACAACACCAAAAGGCCAGCGGCTCGAATTCGTTTCTGAAGAAGTTTCTCTTTCTCCTCAGTTTGATCCAGCAGATAAATTGCCGCGCAACCCGTGCCAAGAAAAACGGCCATGCTGGGTGCCCCGGAAAGGGCTAGTCCGATGATACCCATCGCTGCACAGATGCCGGGCGCTAGCCAACGGTAGGGCAATGCCGCAGCCGAATAAAACAACAGTGCGGTGAAACAAAGCTGGGTGAGCGCCGGAGTGGTTTCGTGCGATAACTGAGCCAGTCCAAGGCAAGCGATAAATGACAGCAGTCCTCCATCGGCAACAGCACGTGCGTAATCGGTGGGATTTGCCTCACCGCCGAAGGCAAATGTGACCGGTTGTGCCAAAGGGCTGCGCGCCAGATAGTAGGTGCCGTACCATGTTGCGACCAAGGCTGCGGCCAGCAGCAGCATGAAAGGAATTCGTGCAGCTAAATCAACCGGCATCCAAATCGGTGCAGCTTTGATGGCCCATGCGCCCAACCAATAGGGCAGCAGAGCGTCGATTTCTGTGGTCATCCCGCCGATGGTGGGTGACCACCAATCGGTCGATCCACGGGCAAGCTCTGCCATGTAACCAAAGGTCGTTATATCGGCGTTTTTCCACGGAACACGCCCGAGAAAACCAGGCAATATGTAAGCTAGGCAGAACAACAAGAGCGCGCTGCGCGGGAGGCGCTTGACAGCACCTTGCGCAACGATGGCAGGTGTCGGATGCTTCACGGTTTTGCTTGGATAGAAGTTGACAGGGCTTTTCAGTGCAAAAAAAAGGCAGCGCGGAATAACCCGGCTGCCTTTTTAATGGCGATAAACCTAGCTTATTTGGCAGTAGTTTTACCGAAACGGTTGCGGAAGCGCTCAACGCGACCACCCATGTTGTCGACTGATTTTTGGGTTCCAGTGTAAAAAGGATGCGATTCGCTCGAGGTGTCAAGCTTGTAAAGTGGCAATTCACGGCCATCTTCAAGTGTGATTTTCTCTTTGGCATTAGCGCATGATCGGGTAACAAATTTGAAACCGTTGGACGAATCCAGGAAACAAATTTCGCGGTAATTGGGGTGAATGCCTGCTTTCATGTCTTCTCCATCAGATGCGTTAGCCGCGTCAGCCCTTGCACAACCCAAAGTGCAATAACAAGCTGCTCGTACTTTTCGCGAAAACCGCCAATTATAGACTACCCGCCTCGACGCATCAGGTCGAAGAACTCACCGTTGGTCTTGGTGGCGCGCATCTGTTTGAGTACCATCTCCATGGACTCCACTTCATCCATGTTGTATAAAAACTGCCTCAAAATGCGTGTTTTTTGCAGAATATCGGGTGCCAGTAACAACTCCTCGCGTCGTGTGCCACTGCGATTGAGTTGTATCGATGGGAATACTCGCTTTTCGTAAAGTCGACGATCCAGGTGAATTTCAGAATTACCGGTTCCTTTGAATTCCTCAAAAATCACTTCAT
>CAIYNH010000079.1 GCA_903927495.1 uncultured beta proteobacterium | reverse complement strand
TAACTTCTGCGCTGAAAGACTCCACCATGCCAAAACGAAAAACGAAGGTAAATCCAGCTTATCCGCGGGACGAGGGACCGCTGAGTAAATCCCAGATGGTCGAGCTGCAGAAAGATGCGAACGAACTTTTGCCAACGGGAAAAGTGATCAGTTTCAAGTCATTGGTGGATGTTGTGCCGAAGGTGGCTAATCCATCAAGCACTGTCAGATAAACGCTCATGACGGTTTGCGCCAAATTTTCATGGGTGCAATAATCTGTCCATGAACAACGTCATCCACGCAGCCTTCAACAGATCCGTGCCCTATGTGGCAGAGGTGATCTTTGATGCCGAGTGCGGCATGTGGGTCGCCACGTGCGAGGAACTCAGTGTGACAACCGAGGCTCCCAGCTACGAGGCCCTGACGGCTCGGGTCTGGGAGATCGCACCCGAGATTGCTGAGATGAATGGGCTGGCTTTCGATGCCAACACGCGTATTCAGTTTCGTCATGTAGAGGATGCCTCTTCGCACCATCGCGCGGCCATGTAAGGCATGGGCAGTGGTTTCTACCAGCAACTGCGGGATCTTTTGTTAGCGAACGGCTGCGTCCTGGTTCGCCAGGGCAAGGGTAGTCATGAGGTGTGGCGCAGTCCCATCAGTGGCAAAACATTTCCGGTGGCAGCGACGGTCAAGTCGCGCCACACCGCTAATGGCATTCTTAAAGACGCCGGCATTGCTCAGAAACTTTAAGGGTTGATACCAACCCCTTGGCTACTGCGAAATAGTGGCCTGTAGCGCGTTCTATGCGGTCGAAAAATCGGCTGCGGAGCAGCAAACCACCTGAAATGCACTTTTTTGGCAAGCCAATACGCTTAATATCGATTGCGTGAGTAGCTCACTGTATTAGATTACGGTTATTATTCATACGATATGAATCGTTTGTATCGTATGAAATAAACACACGATACACAAATACAGACTATTCATATTGTTTACTTGAAATCGTGAGTTATTCACGGCCACAATTCTGGAGGCTTATGGCAAAAGAAAAAGCGCAGCTGGACGCAAGCAGTGGGAAGGACATGGCTTGGTACCTTGGCCGAAGGATTGATGACTACGAGTTTCAAAGAAACTTGGTACACGGCACATCGAGGCATTCTTTTGACCAGTTGTTTGAGTGCGTAAGGGCGTTCAAGGAAATTGAGAAGAGAGTTGAAAAGCTAATTCCGCGGGAAGGTGCCCCCCTGGACGGTTGGGAGATGGCAATTCATGATCTGCGTGAGTGGATCCTGAACGAAATAACGCCAGAGGGGTGGACAAGAATTCTGGCTGCCAGGCGTAAAGAGACGCAGGCAATGCGAAATTCGCGATGGAAGGATGGGTCTACAACACAAATTTTGACAACCAGGGCGGCCGCCTGGAGATTGAGTGCGTTGGCAGAACGTTACGAGATCGACAGGTCTGAACTGCTAAGTAAGTTGTCGCTGTGGCTAGATTCAGCAAAAGCTGGGCGTGCTGCCTTTGCCGAGTTTGTGAAAGAGAATAAGCTGAAGGAGAAATCCTACCCTGAAAGCTCTGAATGAGCCCATCCCCTATGAAACTGACGCCTTGGTTCAATGCCAAAGTGCATTCACCAGCACGCGATGGTTGGTATGACTGCAAAAAGTGCAATGCGCGGCACTACTTCAAGGAAGGTCTTTGGTATAGGGACAAGAAGTCTCTGAAATTCGGGCCGATGCTGATCAACAAAATGCATTGGCG
>CAIYNH010000078.1 GCA_903927495.1 uncultured beta proteobacterium | reverse complement strand
CCACGGCACTGGCTTTTCTTGAAGACGGTTATCGAGTCGTGTTGGCAGGACGCAGACTTGAGCCACTCAACGAGGTGATCGCCTTCAGCCAAGCCAGTGATCGGGCCTTGGCCGTGCCCACCGATGTGTCGAGTGAGTCCGACGTTATTGCGCTTTTTGATGCCACCCTAAAAACCTATGGCCAAGTCGATGTGCTGTTCAATAACGCTGGCACCAGTGCACCGGCGGTTGCGCTGGAAGACTTGACCCTGGCACAGTGGCAACACATGCTGGATGTCAATCTGACTGGCATGTTTTTATGCCTGCGCCAGGCCTTCAGGGTCATGAAAACACAGTCTCCCATGGGTGGACGCATTATCAATAATGGCTCCATTTCAGCCACTGCACCGCGTCCCAACTCCATTCCATACACGGCCACCAAGCATGCCGTCACCGGTTTAACCAAAACAGCGTCACTGGATGGGCGAAAATACCACATTGCCGTGGGGCAAATTGACATTGGCAATGCGGCCACTGACATGACACAACGCATGCAATCGGGCATCCTTCAGGCCAATGGCTCGGTGATGATTGAGCCGGTAATGGATGTGGCCATTGTTGGACAGTCGGTGCTGTACATGGCGAACTTGCCTCTGCAAGCCAATGTCATGTATCACACCGTGATGGCCACTGACATGCCTTTTGTCGGGCGTGGCTGAGGCCACAGGGAATGGACTCAGGCAAATACCCCTGCTGTTTCCTGCATTCGTTGTGATACCTCTCCAAGGTGGTGCAGGGTGTCGCCGAAGCTGATTTCCAACTGTGTCAGTTTTTTGAAGTAATGGCTGCCAATGTACTCGTCTGTCACACCGATGCCACCGTGCAACTGCACCGACTGTTGGCCGACAAAACGCATTGATTGACCAAGTTGAACCTTGGCACGTGCCAGTGCCGCGCGACGTTCTGGCGTTGGACTGGTTAGCTTCAAGCTGGCGTAATAGCTCATTGATCGGGCCAATTCCAATTGCATCTTCATGTCGGCCATACGGTGGCGCAGGGCTTGAAATGAGCTAATTGCAACGCCAAATTGTTTACGGGTGTTAAGGTAGTCAGCGGTGATCGCAAGTGTTTTGTCCATCACGCCCACGCCTTCGGCACAACTGGCGGCAATGCCAATATCGGCAGCCAGTTCCAACGCCAACAAGCCGTCCAGGGTGATCAGGATTGCGGTTGCATTCGCGAAGCTGATATCTGCAGCCCGACTACCATCCTGGGTGCCGTAGCCATGGGTTTTAACACCGTTGGCACTGCGCTCCACCAGAAACAGCGCCTGATTGCCATGCAGCATGGCCGGCACCAGATAAGCATCCGCCAGATCGCCTGCTGGAACTATAGTTTTTGTAGCTGTAAGCGCATACCCATCAAGCGTTTCAACTGATTTTGCTTCGAAATTATCAAGTCGATAACGAGAACTTCTCTCATGATTGGCCAGCACAACCAGGGCTTCAGCAGCGGCGATTTTGGGTAGCCAAACTGATTGAGTGGTCTGCGTAGCCAAACTGTTCAGGACGGTACTTGCAATTAGAGTTTGCGTAAGTGGTTCCAGCACCATGCCACGACCCAACTCCTCCATTGCGACCATGGCCTCTATCGGACCCATGCCCATGCCGCCTTGCTCTTCAGGGACATACAAGCCACACAGTCCAAGCTCTCCGAGTTGGTTGTAGGTGTTGCGGGAAAAGCCACCATTCTTGACGGCAGCACGACGATGCTCAAAGGTGTAAGTTTTATCGACCCAGCGGCGCACGGCATCGCGTAATTGGTTTTGATCGTCTGAAAAATCAAAGTTCATGTTGTACACCTGTATTGATTGAAGGCATTAGCCGAGAACGGTTTGAGCGACGATGTTGCGTTGGACTTCGTTGGAGCCACCATAAATCGTCGTTTTGCGCAGATTGAAGTAGGTGGATGCGAGTGGTGCGCAGTGCAGCGCATTGCCTGGGAAACCATGCAGTTGTCCGTCAACCTGGTCACCTTGCCAGCCTGCATCCATCGCTTCCTGAATGAGTGGCAGTGCCAGTGGCCCGGCGGCCAGCATCATCAACTCGGCATAGCGTTGCTGGATTTCACTACCTCGAATTTTCAACAGACCCGCGATATCGAGCGAATTTTTTCCCGATTTTTCAGCACAAAGCACACGCAGCACCATCATCTCGAGAGCCACCACATCAACTTCAAGCAAAGCGATCTGGTCACGAAACCGCATATCGTCCCAAATGCCCTCAGCTTTGGCGATGCGTTTCAATCGTTCCAACTCGCGCTTGGCACGGTTCACATCAGCAATGTTGGT
>CAIYNH010000077.1 GCA_903927495.1 uncultured beta proteobacterium | reverse complement strand
GCACTGAAGGCGCTCGACATTGATCGTGGAGCCGTAATGCAGGCCAGCCGCCACTCTCGCAAGGGACTGCTTCGTTGGCAAATTACCGTGCGCGACGACGGACAGCGACTCTTCAATGGTGCTCTGCCCACATTGATCCAGTGGGGGACACCGCAGGATGCTGAGCCGATGCGCCTGCACCCTAGAAACAGCTTACCGCGCTCAGGTGTCAGCCTAAAGGGGATCACCATCACCCACCCCTCGGCGCAGAAGCTACAAGCGGCCTACCTGGCTATTGGGTTGACCGGTATCACAGTCTCTACGGGTGCGCCCAACATCACTGCAGCTTTGCGCACACCCAAGGGTGAGGTTGAACTCCAGAGCATGGGGATATGACAGGCGCATGCCTTTTCAATTTATACGTTCGGTCCGGAGCAGACTATGGGCCAGCGGCCCAGCGCTTCAGGGGTTTTCATTTGCGATTGATTGGCCTGCGCTTTGGTCACCAATCACCGTAGCCCTCAGTGGCGCATTCGGTGCCAGCACTCCAAGGTAGCTGTGGCGGTGTGTGCGCGGTAGAGAGCACCAGGGCGGCCATGCCGTTGATTGGCTGCGCAATGTGAGGCAATGCGTCCAGCGGTGCGATACTGCGTTTCATACGCTTTACTTCCAATGCGTCAATGTGGTGTTTTTATGACAAAGAGCAAGCCTCAAATTCGTGACCGAACAATTTTCGATGTCCATCCTATAAAGGTGGTGCTCAAATTCATTTTCCTGACCTGGTTCAAACTGACCGGCTGGCAAACCACAAAATCAGCACCAGAGGGCGCTGGCATCACCATTGCCGCACCCCACACGTCCAACTGGGACATTATTTATGCACTTGGGGCCGCCATCATTTTTGACGTCAAGATCTATTTTTCAATCAAAGACAGTTGGTGTCGAGTTCCAGTGATTGGGCCAATGATCTTGTGGTTTGGTGGCATTCCGATTGACCGATCTTCCCAGGGACAGGGCCAGGTCGGTCAGATCAAACAGTTTGTTGAGCGCCACAAGGAAAACCGCATATTCTTCCTATTCACGCCGGAAGGAACGCGTGCAAAGGTGTCAGCATGGAAGACCGGCTTTTACCATGTAGCACAAGACTGCGGTTTGCCGATTTTTCTTGCCAAGGTTGACTACCGAACCAAGGAGTCTGGTGTTTTTCACGCTTACCAGTTGACTGGCGATAAGGAGGCAGACATCGCCGCTATTCAGGAATCGTACAAGAGCGTCTATGGAAAATTCCCACTCCAGCAATTTCCCCGGTACGCTGGCCCATTGCCCAAGATTTCAGAAGCCGAGGCGATGGCCATGCGAGCGCTATATTCCTTCAAGGGCGTTGCCACGTTGGCTGAAATCGCGGCTCGCGCAAAATTTCATGAGATTACCGCAGAGATGCTGGACTTCCTGGTTGGAAAAGGGGTCCTGGAACGAATAACGATGGTGGTTGAGGGACGGGCTATTTCGACCTATCGACTGACTTTGGCCGGTAACGGTTGCCTGTTGCATTTATCGCCCTCCCTGTCCTAAGGAGATGGATTTTTACGTTCGGCAGCGTTGCATTGTGACCTGGTAGTCGGGTGCGGCTTGCTTCGCCCGATTCCAGCTCTGCTGAACTTCTTTACCCTCGTTCATCTGCGCATTACAGCAACACCTACTGCGGATCGCACGAAACAATGCTGGTCCCGATTGCCACAAGAGATGAGCCAATCGTCAAAGCGAGCCGACCCCGGGAACTAGTCTGGGGACACACGAAAAGGGACCGGTATCTGAATTTGTCGCCCTGCGTGTTTTTGAGATTGTTAACGCATTGAGTGTGTGCACTGGCAGCGAAGACAACTTACCGGTGACCAGCGGTCAGTCCGGAACGTATCACAATTCTCTGCCAGAATAACTCGGTTGCCAAATTCACTATTGATGAAGTCTTTTCTGAAAATCGTCCCGTTGTTTCTTCTTACGTGCTCTGCAGTTGCGGGGCCGTTTAGTGTGGCGACCATCGTAGGCCCTGGTCAACCCCAGCACGGGGGAAGCGCTCGATGCGTCAATGCGGCAGCTCACTATCACCGGGTGAGTTCGAGAGTCTTGCTTGCGATTCTGACCATTGAGTCGGGCTTGAGTCCGACATCGAACGGGCAAAATGACAATGGAAGTGTGGATCATGGTATTGCTGGCATCAATTCCGTACACCTGCCAGAACTGGCCAAGTTCGGGATCAATGAGGAAATGCTCAAAGACGATTGCGTGGCGACGTATGTGGCCGCCTGGCACTTGCGACGCAACATCGAGAAAAACGGGCAGACATGGGCTGGTGTCGCCTCTTACCACAGCTTAACGCCTTACTTCAATGCCCGCTATCAATTGCTGGTGTACAACGAGATGGTGCGCATGGGTGCAATCAAAGGCGACCTCAAGACAGTTCCACCACTAAAGCCTGCGCCAGAACTATTGATGGCCTACGACGGTATGGTCCAAAAGGGGCGCAAGTTCTAGGATTGTCTTGATATGGAATCAAAGAGCTTGGCCCCTGCTGCCCATGGGGCCACCTTGGCGCAGGGACTGACCCAGACCAAGGAAAATCCGGCAAATCTGACGCTGGAGCCCGAAGGGACGTGGGTTTAAATGTTTCGATTGTGCGGGTTGACCGGGTTGAAAAGGGGGAGTTTCAAAGGGCTGTTTGGCACGCGTCAGGGCGTAGACAAAACTCTTGTGGGCTGATCATTCTGACGCTTTCTGCCAAGAGTCCCCGGAGTCAACGTGCATCAATTGTTAGTAATAACTAACCTTATATGACTTAAGGTTAGTTTTTATTAACTTTCGCTAGATATGGAGACATTTCAGAGATGGGGTGCCCGGATCCAAAACGAACCAATCTCT
>CAIYNH010000076.1 GCA_903927495.1 uncultured beta proteobacterium | reverse complement strand
ACTATCTGGCCTTGAAGGGAATGACCATGGCAAAAGTAGGTATTTTCTTTTTTGTGAACGACTACCTGGTATCCGATGCGGTAGCGCTTGAGCAGGGCGAGCCTTATGGTGATGCGCTTGGATTCGGAGGACATTACGACTACTGGCAGGCGTTGGTTTCAAAAAATCCTTCGGAGCAGCTATTCAAAAGCCACGCTTATGATTATTTTCCCCGTGGCCGGGTAATTTATTTCACAAATTCCGGCAAATTCAGGCTTTATGCCGATCGCTGCATGAAGACAGAGCAAGTCGAAGAAGTTGCAAAGTCCTTCCAATTGCCGGATTATCAGTTGGCGCGCGATAGGCATTACCGGTGCGCAGCTTGCAATACAAAGTATGTTGACCTGCTTGAATGAAAAAATGTTCGTCAAACATCAAATGTTGCATAGTCTTCGACGAGAAAAATACCATCCTTTTGTAACGGATGTTTCCCCCCGAATCCTGCCACATCTATTAGAATCAACGACTTAGCTGATATGTAGCCACTAAATTGGTTGTTTGTCATATTCAATTTCATTTGTAATTTCACTGTTTATTGGCTATATTTGTAGTCACTATGTACATCGACGCATCTACCGTTCGTGTGGGCGAGAAGTCCTACACCCGTTACCTTCTGCGTGAGAGCTTTCGCCAAGACGGCAAGGTCAAGCACCGCACCATCGCTAACCTGAGCAAACTCTCCGTGCAAGAGATTGAGGCTATGCGCTTGGCCTTTAAACATAAGGATCAATTGAGCACCCTGTCTGCTCAACTTGACGTGACAGTCCCTGTCCAAAGAGAGCACAAGCCAGCCTCCAGCATTGCTGTGGCAAAGACCGCTGTGGGCAGCGCTGGCATTGATTTGATGCAGGTGCAACTGCGCCAAGGACAATCCATTGGTGCAGTCTGGCTACTCGCCGAGCTTGCCCGCGAGCTGGGCATCGCGGGCGCGCTGGGTTCAGGGCGTGAGGGTCGTCTTGCGTTGTGGCAGGTGTTGGCTCGCGCCATAGAGCAAGGCTCACGCCTGTCTGCGGTACGCCTGGCACGCGTTCACGCCTGCGCGATTTTGGATTTGCCGCGTTTTGATGAAGACGACTTGTATCAAAACCTCGATTGGCTCACCGAGCAGCAGGAGTTCATTGAGAAAGCGTTGTTTGCGCACTCTAGAGCAAGCACCTGCTGTACCGACCATGGTGAGCAGAGTGCACCCGGGGAGGTGACGGACAAGGCAGAACAACGCACACCAGCGGGACTGTTTCTATACGATGTCACCAGCAGTTACCTGGAGGGCTCATGTAACGAGCTCGGTGCCTTTGGCTACAACCGCGATGGCAAGAAGGGTAAAAGCCAGATCGTCATTGGTTTGTTGTGTGATGGCGCCGGGGTGCCACTGGCCATTGAGGTATTTGCGGGCAATACCCAAGACCCCAAGACAGTCAAGAACCAGATCGACAAGCTCGCTGGGCGTTTTGGTGCCAAAGAGGTCACGCTGGTGGGTGATCGGGGCATGATCAAGAGCGCACAGATAGCACTGCTTGGCGAAAAAGGGTATTCATATATT
>CAIYNH010000075.1 GCA_903927495.1 uncultured beta proteobacterium | reverse complement strand
ATCGCCATCGCGGTCACTGATTTCCAACTGGCTTGGCGTAAATTTTTCAAGCTCTGCAATCAGTTCATCGGTAAACCGGTTGCGCGGAAACGCCACTTCGCTGTATTCGAGGGTATCGGCCATGCGCCCAACCCGGTCATGCTGCTTCACCAGCAAATACTTGCCCTTGATTTGCTCACGGCTGGTCTCCTTGGGTGGCGGATAAAAATCCTTGATAACCTTGAACACATACGGGAAACTGGGCAAATCGAACACCAGCATGACCATGCCCTTGATGCCCGGTGCAATCCGGAACTTGTCAGAGGAATGACGCAAGTGGTACAAGAAATCACGGTAAAACAAGGTCTTGCCCTGCTTGGCCAGCCCCAAAGCGTTGTAAATTTCATTGCGGGGCTTGCGCGGCATCATGCTGCGCAAAAACTGCACATAAGCGCTGGGGATTTCCATATCCACCATGAAATAGGCACGCGCAAAGCTGAACAGCACATGCAGGTCGTCTTCACCATGCAGCACGGCATCAATGGCCAACCGGGTCTCACCTTTGGTGTACAAAATAGGCAGGGCAAACGGCACTTCGGTGTAGCCATTGATCAGCCTGCCGACGATGTAGGCTCCCTTGTTGCGGTAAAACAGGCCGGTAAGCACCTGCAACTGAAAGTTGGCTTGCAACTTGGCATCGGCCAAGAGTGAGGTCATCACCTTGACGACCAAGCCGGCATCGCGCGTAAGGTCTTCAAATTCGCGGTGCAGTTGAAAGTCGTTGACGATTTTCACCAGCACCGCTTGCAGGTTGCTCGCCGTGGGGTAGTAGGCGCGGTAAGTCGGGCGCGTCTGGGCCTCACTGTTTTCAATGTACTCGGTGCTGACGGCTGGGCGTATGAAAATGAAATCGTTTTGAAAGTAGCTGCGGTGCAGGATTTTGGTGGTGACCGAGTTGAAAAATGTCTCGGCCAGTTCGGGCTGGTGGTGATCAACCAGCAAGCCGATGTAATGCAGCTTGACCTGCTGCCAGATGTCCATGGGCTGCTCGCCGGCCTTGAATTCGCGCTCCAGTCGCATCGAGGCCTCTCGCACCCGCAGGTCGTAAAACTCGATACGTTCACGTTGGGCGCGCTGCTGCCCATGCCAGTCGGCGGTCTCGAACCGGTGCTTGGCACGGGCCGATTCGGTTCGGAACAGCCGGTAGTGACGGTTAAAGCCATCCATCATGGCCTTGGCAATGTCGTAGGCAAGCGTCGAGTCAAGTCGGGTTGGAAACATTGTTGATCATGAATTAATAGCTGCAAATGCCTGATGCGTATGCGCTGGAGTGCTATTTATGTTGGTTTAAGTGGCCGTGGGTAACGTTTGAATGCATTTCGAAAAACGTTCACCACTTCGTCAGAGCCCTGCATGCTGACCCCCAAATCTTTCACCAACCCGTCCTTAAGACCATAACACCAGCCGTGCACCGAAACCTTTTGGCCGCGTGCCCAGGCATCCTGTAACACATTGGACATTGCCACGTTGCCGACTTGCTCAATCACATTCATTTCGCACAAGGTGTCTTCCTGTTCGGTCACAGTTAAATGCTCCAGGCGACGGCGATGGCGGAGTTTCACGTCATGCACATGGCGCAACCAGCTGTCGGCCAACCCCACGCGGGTCCCGCGCAGCGCCGCCAGCACGCCGCCGCAGCCGTAGTGACCCACGACCATGACGTGCTCCACCTTGAGGTGATCCACTGCAAACTGGATCACAGACAAAGCGTTCAGGTCAGAGTGCACCACCACGTTGGCGATGTTACGGTGTACAAACACCTCGCCAGGGTCCAGCCCGGTGATCTCATTGGCCGGGACCCGGCTGTCTGAGCAACCTATCCAGAGGTATTTGGGCGACTGAATTTGCGCCAACTGGCTGAAAAAGCCGGGTCGCTGCGCCTCCATGCGCTCGGCCCAGATCCGGTTGTTGTCAAGCAGGTGCTGCAAAGATGAAGTGAATTGGGGCATTAGCAGGTCTCGGCAAACAGTTCGCGCCCAATCAGCATGCGTCGAATTTCGCTGGTACCGGCACCAATCTCATACAGCTTGGCATCGCGCCACAAGCGTCCCAGTGGGTACTCGTTGATGTAGCCATTGCCACCAAATATCTGCACGCCTTCGCCGGCCATCCAAGTGGCCTTTTCGGCACACCACAAAATCACGCTGGCGCAGTCTTTTCGAACCTGGCGTACATGGTCGGTGCCGAGCATGTCCAAGTTTTTGGCCACCGTGTAAGCAAAGCTGCGCCCGGCCTGCAGCACGGTGTACATGTCGGCCACCTTGCCCTGGATCAGCTGGAATTCGCCAATGCTCTGGCCGAATTGCTTGCGGTCGTGGATGTAGGGAATGACGT